>DASWOO010000203.1:0-7563 GCA_036404335.1 Kofleriaceae bacterium | reverse complement strand
CGAGTGGATGCCGACGACCATGCCCGAGTAGACGTGGACGTTGGGGCCGATGAACAGCTGGCCGCGCTCCTGGAGGTAGAACAGGCCGTAGGCGTTCGACACGCCCTCTTCGCTGGCGACCAGCACGCCGTTCTGGCGGGTGCGGATGTCGCCGCCCTGCGGCGCGTACTCGGCGAACTGGGTGTACAGCACGCCGGTGCCGCGGGTGTCGGTCATGAACTGCGAGCGGTAGCCGATCAGGCCGCGCGCGGGGATCCGGTACTCGAGGCGAACGCGGCCGGTGGCGGACGGCCGCATCTCGCGCATCACGCCGAGGCGGCGGTTGAGCTCGGACACGACCGGGCCGGTGTAGGCCTCGTCGAGGTCGATCACCGCGTCCTCGTACGGCTCGAGGGTCTTGCCCTTCTCGTCGGTCTGGAGGATGACCTTGGGCTGCGACACGCAGACCTCGTAGCCCTCGCGCCGCATCGTCTCGATCAGCACCGAGAGGTGGAGCTCGCCGCGGCCCGAGACCTTGAACGAGCCGGCGTCGGCGCCTTCCTCGACGCGGAGCGCGACGTTGCTCTTCAGCTCGCGGTCGAGCCGCTCGCGCAGGTTGCGCGAGGTGACGTACTTGCCTTCCTTGCCGGCGAACGGGCCGTCGTTCACCTGGAAGTTCATGGTGATCGTCGGCGCGTCGATCTTGAGCAGCGGCAGGATCGTCGGCTCGGCGATCGAGGTGATCGTCTCGCCGACGTTGAGGTTCTGCATGCCGGTGAACGCGACGATGTCGCCGGCGAGCGCCTCGGCGAGCTCGAACCGCTTGAGGCCCTGGAAGCCGAGGACCTTCTGGACCCGGAACTCTTCCTTCTTGCCGTCGCGGTGGGCGAGCAGCACGCGGTCGCCGACCTTGGCGCGGCCGTGGCGCATGCGGCCGATCGCCATGTAGCCGAGGTAGTCGTCGTAATCGAGGGTCGCGACCTGCATCAGCAGCGGCGCGTTGACGTCGCCGGCGGCCGGCGGCACCTTCTCGATGATCAGGTCGAGGATCGGGCCGAGATCCTTGGGCTCGTCGCCCAGCTCGCGGATCGCGTAGCCCTGGCGGCCCGAGGCGTAGATCACCGGGAAGTCGAGCTGCTTGTCGCTCGCGCCGAGCGACATGAACAGCTCGAACACCTGGTCCATCACGTTGTGCGGGTCGACGCCGGGCCGGTCGATCTTGTTGACCACGACGATCGGCGAGAGGCCCATCTCGAACGCCTTCTGGGTCACGAACCGGGTCTGCGGCATCGCGCCTTCGTACGCGTCGACCAGCAGCAGCACGCAGTCGACCATGCCGAGCACGCGCTCGACCTCGCCGCCGAAGTCGGCGTGGCCCGGCGTATCGACGATGTTGATGCGCGTGCCCTTCCAGGTCACCGCGGTGCACTTCGACAGGATCGTGATGCCGCGCTCGCGCTCGAGGTCGTTGGAGTCCATCGCGCGCTCGGCGACGACCTCGCCGGTGCGGAACGTGCCGGCCTGTTTGAGCAAGCCATCGACGAGCGTGGTCTTGCCGTGGTCGACGTGCGCGATGATTGCAACGTTGCGGATGCTTGGAGCGGACATAGCTACTTCCTGACCACCGGGCTGGTCGATACCGGGGCCTGTTCCCGAGCCACGAGACGATGACACGCTGCGAGCGCGCGAATTTCGGGGATGAGCTCGGGTGCGGTCACCAGCGCGCCGAGCACGACGTCGCTGGTACCGGTGACAATGGATTCGCCGACCTTGATCGCGGTGGGCGAGGGCTCGGCGCGGCGGAGGATCTCGCCGCGCGCGTTGGCGACCGCGCCATCGGCGGAGATCCGGAGGATCGCGCCGCCGTGCGCGTCGAACACCTCGAGGCTGCCGTCGGCCGGCAGGTCGTGCAGGCGGATCATCGGGCTGCCGTCGCGGCGCAGGGTCGTGCCGGTCTCGCCGTCCTCGCCCGACCAGCGCGTGCTGCCGACCTGGGCGACCAGCGGCTCGGTGCCGACCAGGAGCTCGTTGCCCTCGACCTCGGCGCGGCACGGGTGGCCGGGGACCACGCGCGCGATCGTCGAGCCGGTGGTCCGCGCCTCGATCACCGGGCGCGGCGGGCGCGGCTGGTCCAGCTCGGAGTGGCTCTGACAGCCACCGCCGAAAGTGGCGCACAGGATCGGCGCCAGGGCATAGACGTGGCGGGGCAGCACGGGCGCCGGTCTATAACAGGATGCACATCTCTCGGCAACCACGAGATCTTCTTGATCTTGCCGCGGCGAATTCTCCGTCAGATCCAGCCGATCGCAACGGCTGGTCGGACGTGATACGCAAGGCGCGCTGCCATGCCGCGCGTAGCCGGGTCCGTCGCCGTCGCCGTCGGGGCTACCGTGGCGGCCGCCGTGGCGGTGATGACGTGCGCCGCGGCGTGCGGCAGCAAGCCGGTCGGGCCGCCGGCGCAGACCCGGCCGGGCGACGCCGGGATCGGCGACGCCGCGCCCCGGATCGAGCTCGACGCCCGGCCGATGGGCCTCGGCGAGCTGGCGGCATTCGGCTGGCGCAAGCGCGGCGGCCAACCGGCGTTTCGCCAGGCGCGCGCCGCCGAGGAGCGCGGCGACTGGCGCGAGGTCGTCGCCACCTGCGGCCAGGCGCTGGCCGCCGACCCCGGCCACCTCGAGGCCGCGTGGCTGCTCGCGGTCGGCCACGCCAAGCTGGGCGAGCTCGATCGGGTCGTCGAGCCGCTGGCCCAGGCGGCGGCCGGCGACTTCGGCAAGTGGGGCCCGGCGTCGCTCGAGCTGCCCGGCATGGCGCCGTTCCTGGCGACGCCGACCGGCGAGGCCTGGCGCCGGCGCGTCGAGCAGGACCGCGGGCGCTACATCGCGGCGCTCGCGCGCGGGCTGATCGTCACCGCCGGCGGCGACCTGTACGCCGTCGAGCCCGAGCCCGGCCGCTGGTCGCGGATCACCCGGACGTCGGGCCTGGTGATCGGCGCGCTCGAGCTCCCGGCGGCGCACCAGATCGCGTACGTGTCGCGCGACGCCGCCGCCCGCGGCGCGCTCGGCGTCGGCGTGATCGACCTGGCGACCGGCCGGAGCTCGCGGCCGGTGCCGGCGGGCACGGCCGGGCCGATCTGGGTCGCGTACAGCGCGCGGCCGCCGGTCGGCGTGTGGCTCGGCACGGGCGCGCCGCGCGCGATCGCCTGGCGCCAGCTCGACCCCGACTACAAGCTCCACCCGCTGCCGCCGCGCACGCCGCGCCCGGCGGGGCCGTGGCTCGAGGTCTCGGCGCGCGGCCAGGTCCGGGTCCACGCGCTGCCCGGCAACGTCACCGCCGACTGGGATGACCAGTCGCTGGCCAGCGCGATCCGGATCGGCACGTCGAACCGCGTGGTGTCGGTGCCGAGCCCGGGCCTCATCGACGGCAACACCGCGGCGTGGTCGCCCGATCGCCAGCACCTGGCGTTCGTCGCGCAGCTCGACGACCACTGCGCCGCCGGCGCGGTCAACACCGCGGCGTTCGTCGGCGACGTCGCGACCGGCGGCGCGCGCGAGCTGGAGCGCGCGGCGGGCGACATTGCCGTCGCGTGGCTGTCGGAGCGCCAGCTCGCGATCGCCGGCGATCACGGCGTGCACGTGGTCAGCCTCGATGGCGGCGCGCCGCGCGCGATCGACGGCGCGACCGGGCTCGTCACGCTGCGTGAGCGGCCGCGCTGCGCGCCGCCGGATGCGCGCGACGCGCCGCCAGCCGACGATCCCGAGCCCGTGCCGGCGGACGAGGCGGCGGCCGAAGATCCCGCGGCCGGTGCGGCCGATCACTGAACCCGGTCGTCCGTGTTGAACCTCTGGACGCGGGGCGTCATTGCTCGCTGGTCCGACACCTGGTCCGGTGAAGTCCTGACACAGTTCGCAACACTTATCAGATAGTTGCGCTGGGTCCGACCGCTGGTACGTGACCTGCTATATCCCCTCCTCGTGAAGAACATCCGACAGCTGGTCTCTGCAGGCGCCGGTGGCGTCGTGGGAACCGCGGCCGACGTGGGCGTCCTCGCTCTGTTGGTCGAGCACGGGGTGCGGATTCCGATCGCCGCGTTCTGCGGCGCCACGATGGGCGGCGTCGTCAACTTCGTGATCAACAAGTACATCGCGTTCCGCGACCCGACACCGATCACCGGCGCCCAGCTCAGCCGGTTCGCGCTGGTCGCGCTGGCGACCTCGCTGATCATGGCGGCGCTGATGGAGCTGGTCGCGGTGCGGATCGGCGTGCCGTACCTGATCGCGAAGCTTATCTGCGCGGCGCTGGTGTTCGCGGTGTGGACCTATCCGGCGCAGCGCCGGCTGGTGTTCCGCCGGCGCCCGGCCCGCGGCCACGCGCACTCGCACGCCCACGCGCTCTAGCGTCCCTCGCTCGCTGAACATTCACGCGCCCGGCTACGCCGGCGCCTCTTCGATCCGCGCCCGGCTTCGCCGGCGCCTGTTTTCTCGTCGTTCCGGCCGCGCGTTCGCGCCGCGGCCGTTCGATCAAGGAGCCTTGCCATGTCCGCATCTTCCGTCGTCGAGCTATCGATCATCGTCCCCGCGTTCAACGAGGAGCACCGCCTGCCGCCCACGCTCGCCACGCTGCACGCGTTCATGTCGCGCCAGCGGTTCGCGCGGACCTGGGAGATCATCGTCGTCGACGATGGCTCGCGCGACGCCACCTGCGCCGTGGTCGAGGCCCACATGGCGGCGATGCCGAACCTGCGCCTGGTCCGCCAGCTGCCCAACCGCGGCAAGGGCGCGGCCGTCCGCCGCGGGATGCTCGCCGCGCGCGGCCAGATCCGGGTGATGAGCGACGCCGACGGCTCGATGTCGCCCGACCAGCTGCCGCGCCTGCTCGCGCCGATCCTCGCCGGCCGCGCCGAGCTCGCGATCGGCTCGCGCTACGCCGAGGGCGCGCGCAGCGACGTCCACCAGCCGTTCTACCGGGTCGCGTGGAGCCGGCTCGCCAACACGCTGATCCAGCGCTCGCTCGTCCCCGGCGTGCGCGACACCCAGTGCGGGTTCAAGGCGTTCACCGCCGAGGCCGCCCGCGCGCTGTTCGAGCTCGGCCGGATCGATGGCTGGGCGTTCGACCTCGAGATCCTCGCGCTCGCCCGCCGCGCCGGCTTCGCGATCGAGGAGGTCGGCGTCGAGTGGACCGACGACCGCCGGTCGCGCGTCAACCCGATCAAGGACATGTACAAGGTCGTGCGCGAGGCGCTGACGATCCGCAAGAACCTCAAGCGCGGCGTCTACGAAGAGCCTGCGCAAGCGCCCCGGCAGCTCGCCGCCTAGCCGGAACTGTTTGACAACGCTCCCGGCCCGGCTGTACGTATGCAGCGCTTGCTCGACGGAGAGGTCGAGGCGGCCGCTGGCGACAAGGCGCGTGCTGCGTCGCGAGAGGAAAGTCCGAGCTTCACAGGGCAGGGTGCTGGCTAACGGCCAGTCGAGGCGACTCGCAGGACAGTGCAACAGAAAGCAAACCGCCCGCCGCAAGGCGGGTAAGGGTGAAACGGTGCGGTAAGAGCGCACCGCCTCTCCGGTGACGGAGAGGGCACGGTAAACCCCACCCGAAGCAAGACCAGACAGGGGTCGCGCTGCCCGCGCGATGACTCCGGGTTGGTTGCTCGAGCCCGCCGGCAACGACGGGCCTAGAGGAATGGCCGCCCACGACAGAACTCGGCTTATTGACCTCTCCGGCGAGCGGGCACTATTCGGCGACGTGAGGCTGCACTTTTGCTCAGCGAGGCGGAGCGTGCGCCTGCGACACGCGGCTGCGTGATAGCGTGGGAGAAGCCCATGGATCAGCGCTCCCCGGTGCACGACATCGTGAACTCGCTGTGGCGCGCGCTGCACGAGCTCGGGTCGCCGGCCACGACCGGGCAGATCGAGCGCTGGGGGTTCTCGATCCACGCGGCGCTGTCCGCCGCCGGCCGCGAGTTCCATAACCACGACCACGTGATCGACCTGGTCGTCGACGGCGACCCGCTCGAGATCATCGCCGCGCTCTACCACGACGCGGTCTACATCCAGGTCGACCAGGGCCCGCCGCGCTCGATGCACGACGAGCTGTCGCGGGTCATGGCGCCGGCGCCCGAGGGCTGGCGCGTGCTGCCGGCCGCGGCCGAGCCGGTGACCGGCGACGTGCTGCGCGTGTTCGGCCGCAAGGTCGGCGACGTGGTGACGCCGACCACCGGGCTCAACGAGTTCGCGTCGGCGCTGGTCGCGTCGGTCCAGCTGGCCGACGCGCTGACCCGCGACCAGCGGATCGGCGTCGCGGCGTGCATCGAGCAGACGATCCCGTTCCGGGTCGATCCGGTCCCCGAGCTCCACCAGCGCTGCGCCGAGCTCGGCCTCGCCGGCGCGCTGCTCGCCGACACCGTCAAGCGGGCGGTCCGGGTCGGCAACCGCGACGTCGAGAACTTCTCCGAGAACGACCCGGCGCGGTTCCTCGACAACACCTGGAAGCTCTTGCCGGAGAGCAACCCCGCGCTGCACTCGCCGATGGTCTACACCGTGCGCGACTACCGGGTCGCGCTGCTCAAGATGGAGGCGTTCCTGGCGTGGCTGCCGGCCGAGCGCGTATTCCACGCGTGGGAGGACGAGCCGGCGCCGGCGATCCACGCGCGCCGGGTGGCGCGGACCACGGGCAACCTCGAGCTCGCGGTGCGCTACCTGCGCGCCAAGCTCTACTCGATCAGCCTCGTCGAGGCGATCGCCGAGCTGACCGGGGGCGACGTGCCGGTCGACTACTTCATGGGCGGCAGCAAGACGCTGACCGGGCCGGAGCGCAAGCGGATCGATCAGTTCCTGCCCGGGCTCGACGACGCGGTCGACCTCGATCCGTCGCTGCATCGCCTGCTCGCCGAGGGCCGGGCCTCGCAGTCGAGCTTCGACACCGGGCCGTCGCCGCTCGGCGCGTACCTGCACGCCACCGTCGGCGAGCGCTCGGTCATGCGCGGGGTCGAGCGCGCCAAGCAATGGTGGGCCGGCGCCGGCGACGCCCATGCGTTCCTGACCAGCCAGCCGGCGGCGCCGGTCGCCGCGATCGCCCGCGCGGCCGGCAACATCATCGACACGCGCCGCGATCCGCTGTTCGCGCTCGCCGAGCGGCTCGAGCGCGGCCGCGGGGCGTAGCGCCCAGGCCCGGTTGGGGCCCGGTTCAGGCCTTGTCCGGCTTAACCGCGACCGGGTTGGCCACAGCGGCCTGCGCGACCGTCGGCGGGCCGTCGAGCAGCTCCTGGCGATAGATCAGCCGGCCGCAGCGCGGGCAGGTCTCGATGCTGTGCATTCGCGCCAGGATGTTGTTGAGCTGCGGCGGCAGCGCCATGTGACAGCCGCGGCAAACACCCTTGACCACCGCCGCGACGGCGTTGCCGCGCTTGGCCACGAGCGTGTCGTAGATCTTGAGCCACTGCTTCTCGACCTGGACGCGCGCGGCGTCGCGCTCGGTGGTCGCCTCGGCCAGCGCGGCCTTGAGGCTCTCGAGCTGGTCGGACATCTGCGCCTCGCTCGCGAGCAGCTCGCTGCGCACGGTCTCGACGTCCTTGTCGCGGGCCTCGAGCTG
>DASWOO010000202.1:0-3991 GCA_036404335.1 Kofleriaceae bacterium | reverse complement strand
ATGTTGCCGAGCGAGGTCAGCGCGGCGTTGTTGGTCACCGCCAGGCTGCCGCCGACGCCGATCAGCGCGCCGAGGGTCAGCGCGGTCAGCTTCGGGTTGTTGGTGACCGAGATCGAGCCGGACACGTTGGTCAGGTGCTTGGCGTCGACGGCGGCGAGCAGCGAGTTGCCGTTGATCGTCAGGTCGCCGTTGACCTGGGTCAGCTGCGGGTCGTCGAGCTCGAACGGCTTGACCGAGGTCAGCACCGGGTTGTTCGAGATCTCGATGCCGGTCGACGCCGCGCTGAACGCGAGCTTGTCGAGGTTGGTCAGCTTGGGGTTGTTGGTGACCGTGAGCTTGCCGTAGAGGCCGATGTCGCTCTTGCTGTCGATCGTGGTGAGCGACGTCGAGTCGAGCACCAGCTCGTTGACCGAGTTGAGACCGTTGAGCCCGGCGAGGGTGGTGATCGCCGAGCCCTGGATCGTCAGCTTGCCGTAGAGGTCGTAGCAGCCGGTCTTGGGCAGGCCGGCCAGGTCGGCGGTCGAGCGGACCGTGAGGTCCTTGGTGAGCTGGGTGCAGTCGTCACCCGAGGTCGACGCCGAGCCGTCGTTCGAGCCATCGTTCGAGCCATCGTTGGAGCCGTTCGAGCCGCTGGTCGGGGTCCGGCCGTCACCGCTGGTGCCGAGGCACGCGGTCGTCAGGCTGGCGGTTCCCAGGGCGAGGGCGGCGGCGAGGTTGGTGAAACGCATGGGCATTTGTCTCTAGAGCAGGGTGCGTGCCAGGGGTTTCGCTTCGTGACTACCAGTGGTTGCAGCGCTTCGGGTCGTGGTGGGGGCCGCAGCTTGTAACCCCGGGGACGCAAGCGATCCGGGGGCGCGGCCCTCGGCGGCTACTCGCCGTCGGTGGCGCGAGCGGTCCGCGACGACCGGGTGCGCGACGCGCGGGGCGCCGAGGCCTTGGCCCCGCGCTCGCGCTCGACGTCGCCCTCGTTCGCCGCGCCGGCGCCGCGGACGTGGATCCGGTAGGCGTCGAGCAAGGTGCCGCTCAGGTACTGCAGGTTGACGACGGCGATCCGGTGGTCGGCGACCGCGCGGCCGCGGCGGATCTCGGCGTCGAGGACCTGGGTCTGGCGCTGCATCACCTGGAAGTTGGTCGAGCGCGACGCCAGGAACTGGGCGCGCTCGGCCTTGAAGTTCTCGTTGGCGATCCGGATCGCCTTTTCCGTGAGCGCGATCTGGGTCTTGCCGGCGGTTAGGGTCCGCGCCGCCGACACGATCTGGGCGTCGATGCCGCGCTCGGTGTCGATCCGGTCGACCTCGGCGCGGTGGCGCTTGGCGACCGCGGCGTTGTTCGCGGCCTTGGCCGCGCCCGACAGCTCGAACGACATGGTGAGGCCGGCCGTGACCTGGTAGCCGAAGCCGTCGCCGCCGCCGACGCCGCCGAGCGCCTCGCCGGCCGTGGCGCCGGTGCCGGTCAGCGCGCCGGACAGGTTGAGGTCGATCTGCGGCAGGAGGCCGTTCTCGGTCGCCTCGACGTCGACGTCGGCGATCCGGCGCTCCATCTGGAGCTGCGCGATCTGGCGGTTGGTCTTGTGGCTCTTGGCCAGGATCTCGTCGACGTTCCAGTCGGAGTTGTCGATCTCGAGCGCGTCGGCCGGGCGGACCACGATGTCGCGGCGGCCGATCTCGAGGCCCGACTTGCGGCGCAGCTCGAGCGACTTCTGCTCGAACGTGAGCTTGGCCTGGAGCAGCGCAGCGTCGCGCAGCGCGATCTCGTAAGCCACCGAATCCAGGGCGTTCTGCGCGGCGGTGCCGGCGCGCATCTCCTGGCGGGTCAGGCGGTCCTGCTCCTTGGCGGCCTCGAGCGACTCGTTGCGGACATCGACCTCGTAGGCGGCGTAGGCCAGGTCCCAGTACGCGGTGACGATGTCCTTGACCATCTCCTCGGCGGACAGCTGGGCCTTGATCGTCGCCTCGACCGCCGTCAGCTCGGCCTTGCGCTGGCCGGCGAGCGCGACCGAGCCGACGCCGCGGGCGAGCGGCTGCTTGAAGGTGATCCTGGCCTCCGCCTGGTTCTGGCAGAACACGTCGACCGCGGTGCCGCAGTCGGGTTGCTGCAGCATCGCCTGGCTGAGGACCTCGCCGGTGATGTTGAGCTCCTTCTCCTCGTGGACGGCGCCGAGCTCGAAGCTGATGTTGCCGCCGGTCGGCAGGTTGCGGCCGAGGCTGAGCTGGGCCGTGACCTTGTTGTCCTTGATCACCTGGAGCGGCTGGAGGCCCTTGGTGTCTTCGCCGATCGAGTCGAGCTCGGCGTTGGCGCCGGCCGACAGCACCCACGCCTGATCCTTGCCGGCGGCGATCGCCGACTCGCGGCCGATGTCGCGGTCGGCGCGGGCGCGCGCGATGTCGGGCGACAGCCGGACCGCGACCTCGATGATGTCGTCCAGCTTGAACATCGCCACGTTCTTGGCCTGCGGGCCGTCCTCGTCGTCCGGCTGGACGTCCGCATCCGCGGCCGGGGCGCGGCCACGGGGCTGAGCGACGGCAGCAGAGGTGAGGGCGCCGAGGACCGCGGCGGTGAGCAGGCTGAAGCGGTTCATGCCCACGGCTAGAGCAGCAGCCATGCCACGCGTAAGTGTGCTGTCTACTTGGGGATCCAGCGGGCGAACGCTCTGGGACTCGACTACCTCAGGTTACGGATCGCCCTCCCCACCCCCAAGCGATCCCCCGGCGCCGCGGCCGATCACTCGGGTCGGCGACGCCTGCGGGATGCCGCGATCGCGTGCCGCGGGAGGCAGCGCGCATCCGATCCTTATTAGAAGAGAATCGATCGAGTAGCGTGATCGGCGACCGCGCTGGAGCCACCCCTGGGGCTCGACTACCGGAGGTTACGAACCCGGCGCCCAGCCCTCAGCGCGGCCCGGGAAAGCGCCAGTGGATCCGCGAGTTGGCGTCGCTGCTGCCCGTGGTCTTCGCCTTGCAAAGTAGGCAGTCACCATGCGGCCCAGCTATCACGCACCGGAAGCCCCGACGCACCTGCGTGCTTCGGATCTCCCCCCGGGCCTTCTCGATGATGTCGATCCACCGACCAGCGCGGCACGCCACGGCGCCAGCTACCACTCGATGTCGGCGTCCTCCACGAACCGTCGCCCCGAGCCAGCACCACTGCCGGCGGCGCCCCGGTTCAACGAGGCCTACAGCGCGGCGTCGGTGAGCCGGTCGCATTACGAGGCGGCCCCGATGGACCACACCGAGCCGGGCAGCGTGCTCACGCCGCCGGCGCGCCCGGCCCGTCGCCCGCGGGCCACGCCGGCGCCGATCGTCGCGCCGTCGCCGAGCCAGCTGCCGATGCCGAACGCTGGTCGCGACGAAAGTCGCGACCAGCGCCACGGGGGCGCGCGTGACGAGCGCGCCGCGAACCAGCGTGACGATCGCCGCGAGGCCCGCCACGAAGATCGCCGCGACGCCCGCCGCGATGCGCGCCGCGATGATCGCCGTGATGCCCGCCCCGATGATCGCCGCGATGCGCGCCGCGACGCCCGCCCCGATGATCGTCGCGAGCGCCGCGCGGCCGCGGGCTCGCAGCCCGACGTCGCCGCCGCGCTCGCCGCCGAGCAGGCCGCGCAGCTTGCCGCCCAGCAGGTTGCCGCTCGCGAAGCCGCGCTCCGCGCCCAGCACGCGTCGTCGCACTCGCAGTCCGCCCGCTCGCAGTCCGCCTCGGCCTCCGCGCCATCCTCCAGGTCGTCTTCCTCGTCGTCGTCTTCCTCGTCGAAGTCGTCCTCGGCCCCGTCCTCCTCGGCGCGCTCCTCGTCTTCCAAGTCGCGCTCCTCGTCGCGCTCGGCCTCGGCCGCCCCGCAGCCTGCCCCGGCGGCCGCGCCGCAGATGCCGCCCGGCATGCAGGTGCCGCACGACATGATCGTCCAGATCGCCGGCCAGATCGCCCAGCTGCCGGCGTCGGCCGCGCCGCAGGTCGCCGCGCAGCTCGCCCAGCTGCCGCCGCCGGTCGCGCAAAT
>DASWOO010000201.1:0-1875 GCA_036404335.1 Kofleriaceae bacterium | reverse complement strand
CTGCCGCTCGGCGTGCTCAAGGTCGGCCGCATGCCCGACCAGTGGGGCATGGGCATCCTGCACAACGCCGGCGGCGCCGACCCGATCAACGGCGCGTACAACTACGACGCCGACTACGGCGACACCGTCGACCGGGCCAGCTTCTCGCTCTTGATCCCCGGCACCAACCTGCGCGCGATGGTCGCGACCGACTGGTCGTCGACCCGCCTGGCGTCGAACCAGACCACGGCCAACAAGGGCCAGGACGGTCACCCCTACGACCTCGACGACAGCGACGACTCGACCTCCTGGCTCGGCGCGATCTCGCGGATCGATTCGCCGCAGGACTTCAAGGACACGGTCGCGCGCGGCGAGCTCGCCCTCAACTACGGCGCGCGCTTCGAGTATCGCACCCAGGACTGGGACTACGACACCACCGACTTCACGCTCGGCGGCGCCACCGATCCGGGCGGCCTGCCCGGCTCGAACATCGACTCGCCGCACTACGTGCCGCGCCACCTGAAGCAGTACTCGCCCGACGTCTGGCTCAAGGCGGGCTACAAGGACGTGATGCTCGAGGCCGAGTTCGCGGCGCAGCTCGGCTCGGTCGAGAACCTCGAGGACTTCGGCCACACCGGCACCGTCGACATCCGCCGCTACGGCGGCGCCGGCCGCGTGACCTGGGCCGGGCTCGATAACAAGTTCCACGCCTCGGTCGAGTCGGGCTTCGCGTCCGGCGACTCGGTGGTCGATCCGGCGCACCCCGGCGTGCTCAACCTGGCGTACGTCGACACCGCGGCGTCGATCTCCGATGGCAAGCTGACCCGGTTCGAGTTCAACCGCGACTACCAGATCGACATGATCCTGTGGCGCCACCTGATCGGCGCGGTCAGCAACGCCGCGTACATCAAGCCGCAGATCTCGTACGAGATCACCCACGGCATCGCGTTCCGCGGCGCCAACATCACGTCGTTCGCGCTGCGCCCGGTCGCGACCCCGGGCCACGAGAGCCTGCTCGGCACCGAGTTCAACGCCGAGCTCAGCTACACCTGGAACGGCATCTACCTCGGCATCGCCTACGGCGTGCTGTTCCCGCTCGGCGGCCTGAACCACCCGGCCGACACCACGACCGAGAAGTACGGCTTCACCAACACCGCCGACGCCGTCAACTCGCTCGCCAACGTGATGGACGCGGGCACCGCCCACACCGTCCAGTCGCGCCTCGTCCTGTCGTTCTGAGCTGCTAGAGTAAATTCAGCGCGGCGACCAGCCGATCGACCGGCGACAGCGTCAGGTCGACCGCGTGCCCGGCCCGCTCGAGCCGCAGCGCGTTCTGCGCCGGCAAGATCGCGTGGCGAAAGCCCAGGCGCGCGGCCTCGGCGAGCCGCTGCTCGCACAGCGGCACGGCGCGGATCTCGCCGGCGAGGCCGAGCTCGCCGAACACGATCGTGTGCGGGTCGAGCGCCCGGCCGCGCGCCGACGACGCCACCGCGCAGGCGATGCCCAGATCGATCGCCGGCTCGCTCAGGCGCAGGCCGCCGGCAACGTTGACGAACACGTCGCGGTCGAGCACGTCGCAGTTGGCGCGCTGGGCGAGCACCGCGAGCAGGAGCGACACGCGGTTGCCGTCGACGCCCGCCGCGGTCCGCCGGCCGAACCCCGCCGCGGCCGGCGCGACCAGCGCCTGGATCTCGACCAGCAGCGGCCGCGCGCCGTCCGCCGACGCGACCACGACCGAGCCCGGCGCGCCGACCGGGCGCTCGGCGAGCAGGTGGGCCGAGGGGTTGATCACCTCGGTCATGCCCGCGCCGCGCATCTCGAACACGCCGATCTCCTGGGTCGAGCCGAACCGGTTCTTGTGCGCGCGCAGCACGCGGTACGGCCCGGCATCGCCCT
>DASWOO010000200.1:0-2877 GCA_036404335.1 Kofleriaceae bacterium | reverse complement strand
CGCCACGATCTGATTGACACCGCGATGGACGTCGACGAGCCGCAGGGTCCGCATGCCCGTCAGCCTAGCTCGAGATCTAGTCGTCGTCTTTGAGCAGGAAGTCGTTGTTGATCACCTTGAACGACAGCCGGCTGCCGAGGGTCTCGGACCGGCGGTCGACCAGCGGGCGGATCACGATGCCCTCCTTGCGCTGCTTGGTCCCGGCGTAGACGCCGCGCGCGGCCTCGAGCCAGCCGTCGAGGGTGTGGACATAGCTCGCCGCGGCGTCACCCACGACCACGCGCTCGATCGGCACGGTGGGCAGGCCGCGCGCGGCGCAGAACGCCTGCATCTCGGCGAGCGGCAGGAACGCGCCCTGGCGGAGGTCGTAGACGTTGAACACGAACAGCTCGACCGCGGCGAGGCCGAGCCGGTTCTTCTGGATGCCCGGGCCGCAGACCTCGCCCTGGATCGCCATGTCGGGCGGCAGGACCTCGGCGAGCCGGTAGCGCTCGGCCAGGCGCCACACGTGGTTCTCGCCCGGGACCAGCGCCCAGTTGCGCGAGCACGCGATCAGGCCGTCGACCGCGTCGCGGACGTAGGTCGCCGACGCGCCGTCGCACTTGGTCGAGATGTAGAACTCCTGGCCGCGGATCTCGTCGAGCACGCCGAGCGCCGACTGCAGCCGGATCTCGTCGGTCTTGGGCACGCGCGCCGGGAACGGCCCGGCGATCTCGCGGGCGTCGGGCAGCACCGGCTCGAACTTGCTGACGCCGAGCCGGTCGCGCAGGTCGAGCCCGCGCAGCGCGTCGACGTCGATCTCGGCGTCGGTGCCGTCGCCGAGGATCGACACCGGCAGCGCCAGGCCCTGGGACAGCACGCCGCGCAGCTTGAGCGTGCGCACCCGGAACTTCCGGACGCGCATGAACTCGGCCCACGCCGGCCCGTCGGGCAGCACGCTGTCGATCTCGAAGAACACGCACGGGTCGCCGGCGGCGAACTCGCCCTTCTTGATCACGACGGTCCAGCCCATGACGCGGGCCTGCAGGATGTTGTCGGCACCGGCGATCGGCTCGATCGCATCGATCGCCTGGATCGAAACTAACTTGCGCTCCATCTCACCACTTCCAGAACGCGGCGGACGATGACGCGGCCCTGCCAGCGGGTATTGCAGTGCCACACGCCGGCCCGGGTTGCCAAGGGGAATTTTTTCGCCGTATTGTCCTGAATGCGAACCGGGGCTCGCCGTCAATACCCCCGTGCGTCCGAAAGGTCTGTCTACATGAAAGTTCAAAAGACGCTGGCTGCGCTCCTGCTCTCGGCTTGCACCGTCAACACCGTGCCCTACCAGCAGCAGCCGCAGTACGCGCAGCAACCGCCGCCGCCGCCCGCCCAGCCGCAGCAGGGCTACGACGAGCCGCCGCCGCCCGCGCAGACCTACGACGCGCCGCCGCCGGCCCAGCCGCGGCCGCAACCCCAGCCGCAGCCGCAGCCGCAGCCGCAGCCGCAGTACAACCCGCCGCCGCCGCAGCCGTACAACCCGCCGCCGCAGCCGTACAACCCGCCGCCGCAGCAGAGCTACGACCCGCCGGCGCCCGAGCCCGAGACCTACGCCGATCCGGTCTACACGGATCTCGACGTCCAGCCCGAGGGCAACGACGTGCCGTCGGTCGACGTGTTCTACGACCAGCTCTCGCCGTACGGCACCTGGTACGACGACCCGAGCTACGGCTGGGTGTTCACGCCGAGCGACAACGCGTACGTGCCGTACACCAACGGCCGGTGGACCAACACCGACTACGGCTTCACCTGGGTCGGCAACGACAACTTCGGCTGGGCGACCGATCACTACGGCCGCTGGGTCTGGGCCAACCGCTGGGTGTGGCGTCCGGACACGACGTGGGGCCCGGCGTGGGTCCAGTGGCGGCAGGGCGAGGGCTACGTCGGCTGGGCGCCGGTCGGCTACTCGGACGATGCGTACTTCCCCGAGGACCACTGGCGGTTCGTGCCGGCGGCCTACGTGTTCTCCGATGCGCCGCGCTACATCGTGCGCGGCAGCGTGCGTCCGTATCTCGGACAGACCGCGCTGATGCGGCGCTACGGCCACGATCGCCGCAACCACACGTGGGGGCTCGGCCCGGATGATGACTGGCTGCGCCGCCACCGGGTCGAGGTCCGCCGCGAGCGCGTCGAGCTCGCCCGGATCGGCCGGTTCGACGACCAGCGCCGCCGCGAGGTCGAGGCCCGCGCGCGCGATCGCCAGCGCGAGTGGGACGAGCGCCGCCGGCGCAACGATCAGGTCCGCCGCGAGCTCGACGGGCGCCAGCGCCGCCAGGAGGACGAGCACAGGAAGCTCGCCGACGAGCACCGCCGGCTCGAGGACCAGCGCCGCAAGCAGCAGGACGAGCAGCGCCGGATCGAGACCGAGCGCCGCCGCAACGATGATCAGCGCCAGCGCGCGGGCAACGACGCCGAGCGCCGCCGGCTCGAGGCCGAGCGCAAGCGGCTCGACGACCAGCAGCGCCGGCTGGCCGACGAGCAGCGCCACCGCGATGACGAGCAGCGCAAGCGGCGCGAGACCGAGCAGCAGCGGGTCGAGGCCGACCGCCGCCGCCAGGCCAGCGAGCTCGAGCGCAAGCGCGGCGACGAGCAGCGCCGGCTCGAGGAGCAGCAGCGCCAGCAGCACCAGCACGCCGACGAGGACGCCCGCCACCGCCAGGAGGACGATCGCCGCCGGCAGGAGGAGGAGCGCCGCCACGCCGGCGAGGACCAGCAGCGCCGCCAGCAGGACGAGCAGCGCCGGCAGCAGGACCAGCAGCGCCAGCAGGGCCAGCAGGACCAGCAGCGCCGGCAGCAAGAGGATCAGCGCCGGCAGCAAGAGGATCAGCGCCGGCAGCA
>DASWOO010000199.1:0-8842 GCA_036404335.1 Kofleriaceae bacterium | reverse complement strand
GGATGCGGCCGATGGCCAGCTACGCCTGTGGTCCAGGGCCGACGAGCGCATCATAGACACAGACGCGCGTCACACGAATATCGCCTTTGGAATTTCCTGGCTCAACAATCAGGCTTGCTCGGCCGGCTTGGATGGCCACGTTCTATGTGCGTCCCCCGACGGCAACATGCAGGAGCTACCGGGCGATAGTGAGCCAGTACCGTGGATCAGCTCGACCACGAAGCACGATGGGCTGATCATCGCACGGGCCGATGGCTCGATTCGCGAGTTTAACGGGTCGATGACCACGTTGTACTCCCATGCGGATGCGCCCTACCGGATGGCCGTCAGCGTGGACGACAGGCTGCTCGCGTCCGGAGCGAACGATGGCTCGGTCATCATCTACGACCTGTTGCAACACAAGCAGCTGTACGACTTCCGGCCGCATGCCGGGCTCGTCACCAATGTTGCTTGGCGAGACCATGACCTGTGGACCGCCGGGCGCGACGGTACGATCAGGCACTGGATCGTGACACCGCGTGGCATGCGATCGGTCGCGACGACCACGGAGCGAGGTCCTGCACGGCTATTTCAGCTCACTCGCGCGGGGTGGATCGTCAACGTCGATGAGCGAATCCTTGCGATCTCGGAGGCTCGGGATCAGGTCACGACTCGCATCGATCTCGGCAGGCGTGCAGAACATGTCGACGTCGACCACGATGTTGATCGGGTCGTGGCGGCCTCGAGTGACGAAGTCATCGTGATCGACCTTGCGCATCACCGGCTGGCGTCTGTGCCACTGTGGGCTGGCGGCGCCGGGTATGTCGGGTTCTCCGGCCCTGACGAGATCGCCATCAGTACCGAAGCTGGCCTGTTCCTCCTAAAACCCAGTCAACTCAGCTACAACTCGTACCAATAGCAGCGAAAGAACAAACATGACCCGATCCGATGCACTCCGACGTCCGAAGAAGCTGCGGCTTACACGACAGACCCTGCGTGTACTGGCTTTCGAAGAGCTCGTCTTGGTCGCGGGTGGCTCCGCCTGCCGAGGTACGTCCGCGAGATCTATGCGACGTTCAACGGCGAGCCCGCGATGCTAACCTTGCGAGATCCCGCCGCCGGCTTCGACGCATTCGCGATCGTGCGAAGCGGCCACGACTCGACGCCCTCGCCGACCGGCGTTCGCACCGCGGGACATTGACTCGCTAGAAGTACGACTCGAGCTTGCTGCGCCGGCGGATGTCGGCCGTCGAGCAGTGGAAGCTGCCGCCGTGCTTGTAGGCGTTGCGGTAGGCGACCGGGATCGGCTTGAAGCCCCAGTCGCGGAGCGCCTGTTGCAGCGGCAGCTCCTGGGCCTCGACGACGATGCGCTCGTGGTCGAGGCTCAGCATGTTCATCAGCAGCCACTCGAAGCTGCGGAAGCTCTTGGCGTCGCGGGGATAGGTCGTGCGGGGACAGGTGAGCATCTCCCAGCGCGACTGCTTGAGCATGTCGAGGACCGGGCCGTCCTTCATCGGGCGATCGGGGTTGACCAGGAACTTGCCGGGGCAGAGCGGCACGAAGGTCGCGTCGATGTGCACGGCGCGGTCGTCGTGGAACTGGACCTCGTGCACGCGGTACGCGTCGCCGAGGTGGCGGCGGAGCCACTCGATGGCGAAGCGGTTGCTCGTGTGGCTGCGCTGGAAGAACAGGTCGCGGCCGCAGCGGGTGACGTCGGCCGCGTCCCAGACGGGCTCGGCCTCGGTCGTCACCGGTTCCCAGTCCGGGCCGCGCCTGTGCTCCGGGTGATAGAGATCGTCGGTGTGCATCGCCTTGGGCGACGCGGTCCACTTCGCGCCGCGCTTGAAGTAATCCATGACGAGCCGGCGATACGGCCGGTACTCGAAGAACCGGGCGCGCCAGCTCATGTTCGACTCGATGATCTCCTGGCCGACCACGGTCATCACGTCGCGCGGATTGTACTGCCCGGTGCCGGACGGAGAGGTGAAGTCGGGGGTGGAGTACGACTCGCTGTTATCGAGGGTGTCCGGCCGGCGGACGATGACGCCCTCGGCCTCGAGGACGTGGACGAAGTCCTCGACCTCCTTGCGCGCCGGGGCGAGCTGCTCCTCGGTGAACGGCTGGCCGCCGTAGAGCAGGTGATAATCGCGGATCTCCTCGAGGCCCTGCGTGGGGACCATCGCCTCGTGGCCCGGCTCCCACGGCGAGACGACCGTGCCGTCGACCACGCCGACGATGACCTCTTCGAGGTGATCCCATTCATTGTGGGAGTTCACGACGGGCAAGCTCGACATATCCATTACTCTCCGTGCTCGGGCGGTGACGGCGCCCTGGGACGCCAGATGAAGTAACTGCTGCCGCGCGCGCCGGGGTACGTCGCGGCCAGGGTGTAGCTCGCGGTCAGGTGCGCCGCGAAGTCCGTGCCGAAATGCACGTCGCCGTACCAGCGCTCGCCCCAGATCAGCTCGGGCTGATCGATCGGCATCTCGAGGATGACCGCGCGGAAGAACCGCGCGTCCAGCCGCGTGTACAGCGCGCGCGCGACGTCCGGGTCGCGGTTCGCCAGGATCCGCAGGTTGAAGGCGTCCAGCATGAACGGCCGCTCGCCGGCCAGGATCGCCCACCACGGGTTCTCGGTGAGCAGGGGGCCGGCGCCGGTCCGGGTCTCGGCGATGATCTGCTCGACCATGGCGCGCTGCGGGGGCGGCTGGCGCAGGAGGGTCGGCACCATGACGAGCACGGCGAGGGCGAGGCCGGTCATCGCCTGGGCCCGCCTCGCGCGGCCGCCGGCGCCGACCAGGAACACCATGGCGATGAAGTCGAAGTCGATCAGGTGATTGCGATCGACGCCCGGCGAGCCGAACAGGCAGAGCGTCAGGACGCCGGTCGTGAGCAGCGCCAGCGGGATCACGTCGCGGCGCTCCTGCTTCGACAGCCCGGCGGCGGTCGCCAGCGCGAGCACCGCGAGGATCAGGTCGGCCGGCAGCACGATCTTGAGCATCAGCTGCGGCGCGCGCCACAGGATCTCGAGCCCCGAGGCGCCGCCGGAGGCGACCGCGGTGATCGCCTGCAGCGCCCGGCCGCCGCTCGCGACGTGGACCGCCAGCAGCCCCGCGAGGCAGCCGAGCGCCAGCCAGCCGACAAAGCGCAGGGCGGCCCGGCGCTCGCCGGCGAACACCAGGGACAGCAGCACGGCGATCGCGCCGAACACCGTGGTCATCTTGGCCAGGAACGCGAGCGTGAACAGCACCGCCGGCAGGCCCAGCCGATCGCGCCGCGACACGAAGCGCCAGAGGCCCCACAGGTTCAACGCGGCCGGGAGCAGGTCGCCGCGAACCTCGACGATCGCGAGCTGCTGCGCGTACAGCCCGAGCGTGAGGGTGCACGCGCAGACCGCCAGCGCGCGCGGCACGTCCATGTGGCGCAGCAGCCGATACGCGGCGATCAGGATCGCGACGAGCGAGCCGAGCGAGATCACGTGGCCCGCCACGACGGGGCCGAGGCCCAGCTCGATCAAGCCGGCGTGGAGCACGATGTGGAGTGGGAAATAGCGTGTTCCGCCAAAGCCACTATCGGAGACGAGCGGCCGGTAGAATTCGCCGTGCGTCAGATCGATCGCGAGCCCGGCCCAGGTGCCGGACGGATCGCTGGTGACGATGCCGGTGTAGCCCGGCAGGTCGTGCGCGATGTGGAGCAGGGTGAGGACGGCGACGATGGCGGCGACGCCCGCCGCGAGCCAGGTGCTCCATCGATCGCGATCACCGGCGATCACAGCTGCGCCTCGGTCCCGGGCGCGGGCAGCGAGATCCGGGTGACCCCGCCGTCGGGAGCCTGGACGACGAAGCAGCTCGCCGCCGGATCCTCGGTGAAGCGGAGCTCGATGCGCGACGGCTGGGTCTCGGCCAGCTCGAGCACCCGGACCTCGCCGCCGGGGACGGGGATCGGCCCGGGCGGCAGGGGCCGCGGCGAGTTCAGCCGCGCGTCGCCCGCGTTGACGGGGCCGCGGTCGCTGCGGAGCTCGATCGTGCGGTCGCCGGTCCGCGCGAGGCGGAGCGGGTGCTTGCCCGGCGGCGCCACGGTCACCTGGCGTCCGACCTCGGAGGCCGGCCAGCCGAGCCGCGCGGCCAGGAGGTAGTACTCGCGGAACGCCATGATCGACCGCGGTCCACGCAGCCAGACGACCCGCTGGGTGTCGCGGCAGGTCAGCGGCACGCGCTGGATCGCGTCGATCGTGACGGCGTCGTCGTCCTCGACGAACCAGTAGCGCACGAGCTGGACGAACCGGACCGGCGACCAGACGAAGAGACTCCCGATCATGACGAGGGTCGCGACCGCCGCGGCGATCCGCAGCCACGCGGCCCGGCCCGCGCGGGCCGCGACCGAGGCCGCGTGCCAGAGCGCGACGGCCCAGCACACCGCCAGGCCGATCGTGAAGTAGAGCAGGCAGCGCACGGCGATGAGCATGCCGGGATCGATCGGCGCCTGGATGACCCCGAGCACGGGGATGAGCGACAGCACCCCGCCGAGCAGCATCGCCCAGATGATCCGGCGCTGCGGCGCGGGTCGCGCGCGCATGCCGGCCAGAAACCACGGGGCGGTGATCGCGCAGAGCAGCGCGGCCCAGCCGAGCCCGAGCCCGCCGAACGACGCCTCGAAGTACCAGCGCAGGTTGTGCACGGCGATCGACAGGAACCGGCCCGGCTCGCTGAACGGATCGGCATACAGCGGATTGAGCTTGGCGCCGACCCCGCCGAGCTTGAGCAGGGCGAGGAACGCGACGCAGATCGCCGCGAGCGGCAGGAGCGCGCGCAGCCGCTGCGCGGGGGAGCCGGTCGCGCAGAGCAGCTCGTACGCGACGACGAAGCCGAACGCGCCGAGGCAGGTCTCGCTGAACGCCAGCGCGAGCGCCGCCAGCCCGAGCGCGAGCCACCGCCCCGGCGTCCAGCCCTCGCGCCACCGCACGTGCATCACCACGGCGAGCATCGCGAGCGCGCCGCCGACGACCGAGTGCAGGTTCGCGAACCACACCGCGCTCTCGGCGTGCAGGCCATCCAGCGCGAAGATGCAGATCGCCAGGCCCGGCAGCTCGCCCGGCAGCTGGCGCCGGAGCCACGCCCAGACCGCGCCGAGGAAGCCGAGGAACACCGCGAGGCTGGTCAGGTAGTACGGCAGCGGCGCGCGGCCGAACATCGCGTACGCCAGGGTGACCACGCCGCTCCACAGCGGCCGGACCTCGACCAGGTACGAGTCGGGGTGCTTGTACCAGGGGTAGAGCCCGGCCGCGATCCACCGCCGGGTCTCGCCATCGGGGCCGCCCCAGCGGTTCAGCTCGAAGGGCGAGACGAAGTGCGTGTCGAGCAGCGCCAGGTGCACGTGCGTGTCCACGTCCATCGGCGCGCGGTGAAATGCGTAGATCGCCACGACCGCGAGCGCGAGCCCGGCCGCGATGACCGCGCGTCGATTCGACCGCACCGACGGGCTCACGTCGGGAGCGCGCCGGAGTAGACCTCCGGCAGGTACTTGTTGACCAGGCGGTCGCCGGCCTTGAGCCGCGCGAAGCAGTACGGGAAGGCCTGGTCGTGGAGCTTCGCGGGGATGATCCGGCACTCGGCGGCGGCGTAGTGGATCGACAGCGCGCGCCGCCGGCGATCGGTGGTGTTCGGTCCGCTGCTGTGGATGGTCAGGCTATGAAACAGCACGCCGCCGCCGGCCGGCACGAGGACCGGCGTGAACTGGAGCTCGGCGTCGGGTGGACGGAGCGCCTCGGCCACGCGCAGATAGTTGGCGGCGCCGTCCACGCTGTCCCGGAAGTCTTCGGCGACGTTGCGCTCGACCGCCTGCTGGCCCCAGCGGTGCGACCCGGGGACCACGTGCACCGTGCCGATGTCGGCGGACATGTCATCGAGCGCGATCCAGCAGGTCAGCATGCGCGGGCTGGTCGAGAATTGCCAGTAGCGATAGTCCTGGTGCGTCGCGAGCGGCGCGCCGCCCGGCGGCTTGTCGAGCAGCTGATCCTCGATCACCGACACGGCGCTGGTGTCGAGCAGGCGAGCCGCCGTGCGCCCGAGCTCGGCGCGCGTGACCAGGGACCAGACATCGGCGTCGAGTAGCCGGCCGTTGATCACCCAGTGCGTCGTGCGCGCGTCGCCGAAGATCGGGTGTGGCGATGACTGGAGCGCCGGCGGGCGGCGGTCCTCCTGGTATTGACCCGCGAGGATCCGATCCAGGCTGTGCCGGGCGAGCTCGACGCTGGCCTCGTCGAGGAGGCGATCGAGGATCAGGAATCCATCGCGGTCGAACTGCGCCGCCTGCTCGTGGGTGATCTGCAAGCGCGCTCCTTGCACCAACAATATCACTCGCGGCTGGGCAGTAGCCGCTTCACGTCAGAAACCCGCTCCCTGCAGAGTCCTTGACAGTGTCGAACGCCGCCGCGCAGAATCCGTCGCTCATGAAGACTCGGCTGCTATCGCGTGCTGATGTCGTCGAGATCGTGCGGGCCGTCGGCCGCGACGCGCTGATGGACGCGATGATCGCTTCGCTGACCGACGCGTTCCTGCGCTACGACGCGCGCGCGGTCGAGGTGCGCAAGCGAGACGGGTTCAACTACGATCGCGCGCCGCGCTCGCCCGAGGTCGCGGGCGGCCTGCTCGAATGGATGCCGGTGCTCGAGCTCGGCGCCGCGTCGACGATCAAGATGGTCGCGTACAACCCGAAGAACCCGGCGCGCCATGGCATCCCGACGATCATGGCGACGATCTTCCAGCACGACATCAAGACCGGGCACCTGGTCGCGATCGCCGACGGCGTGTTCCTGACCGCGCTGCGGACCGGCGCCGCGAGCGCGATCGCGACGCGGCTCCTCGCGCACCCCGACGCGCACGTGGTCGGCGTGATCGGCTGTGGCGCGCAGGCGGTGACCCAGCTCCACGCGCTGTCGCGGGTGATGCGGATCGACAAGGTGCTGGCCTACGATCTCGATCCCGCGGCGCTGGCCTCGTTCGCCGCGCGCGTCGCGTTCATCGGCGTCGACGTCGTGCCGACCGACGTTGCGAGCCTCGAGCGCAACGTCGACGTCCTGGTCACCGCGACCTCGGTCGAGGCCGGGCAAGGGCCCGTGTTCCCCGGCCGTGCGCTGCGGCCACACCTGCATATCAACGCGATCGGCGCCGACGTGCCGGGCAAGACCGAGTGTCCGGCGTCGGTCGTCGAGGCCGCCGCGCTGGTCTGCCCGGACTTCCACGCGCAGGCGATCGTCGAGGGCGAGTGCCAGCAGCTCTCCGAGGACCGGGTCGGGCCGAGCCTGCCGCAGATCGTCAAGGATCGGGCGCAGTACGAGGGATACCGAGCTCGCGTCACGATCTTCGACTCGACGGGCTTCGCGCTCGAGGACAAGGTCGCGATGGAGCTGTTCCTGGGCTACGCCAAGCAGCTCGGGCTCGGCACCGACGTCGCCATCGAGGCGACACCGCTCGATCCGCTCGATCCGTATTCACTGCAATCGACATGATCGCGACCGACAAGCTCGTCTTCCTCCACCTCGAGCGCACCGGCGGGAACTTCTTCAGTGAGTTTCTGAGCCTGTTCATTCCCGGGACCGAGCTCGGCTATCACGCGCCGCGCAGTCGCCTGCCCGCGCGCCATGCCCACCTGCCGGTGATCGGGTTCATCCGCAACCCGTGGGACTGGTACGTGTCGTTCTACTATCACAAGCGCTTCCGGCTCGACCTCCTGCGCCAGGACCCCGCGCTGGAGCACCTCGACTTCGCGTCGGCGACCCGCGCCCTGCTCCAGCTCGGCAGCGATCGCTCGCCGTATCGCGAGGTCAAGCAGGGCTTCGTCAACCTGTGCCCCGTGGACCCGCCCGAGGAGAGCATGGGGGTCACGAAGGCCGAGCTCGAGGCGTTCACCGACCCGGGCATCGGGTTCTACACCTGGATGGTGCGCCGGATGTTCTCGCGCGAGGGCTCGCTGGACGACGTGCGGTTCGGCCGGTTCGAGCAGCTCGTCGACGAGATCGCGCGCCTGCTCGCCGAGCGCGGTTACGACCTCACCCAGGACATGTCCGCGAAGCTGCGCGCGCTCGAGAACCCGAACCCGACGAGTCATGCGCATTACAGCTCGTATTACGATGACGAGCTCGCGGCGCTCGTGGCCCGGCAGGATCGCTTCATCATCGAGCGCTTCGGCTACACGTTCGAGCGCCGCTGATCACTCGTAGCGCTGGAAGAACGCGGTCTCGCCGACCAGCTGCCAGTGCGCGCGGAGATACGGCAGGATCGACGAGTCCTCGTCGGCCACCGGCGCGAGCTCCGTGGCGAGCGTGTCGGTCCCGTACTTCTGGACCAGCAGCGTGAGCCCGCCGCGCTGCGCCTCGAGCGCGCTCAGCGCGCGGTGGACGAGCGCCGGATCGTCGAACCCGAGCTCGACGTCGATCCACCAGTCGACCGCGAGCGGGTTGGGCTGCGAGGCGAAGGCCCACCACCCCGGCGCGTCGGGGACGATGGCGTAGCGCCGGCCGCGGGCGGTGATGGCGTCGCTGGTGCGGCGCAGATCGGCCAGGAACCCCTGGGTGTGCTCGTTGGTGCGGAGCAGGCGCCCGCCGGGCAGCGCCGCGTCGAGCGGGTAGGTCAGGTGGCTCGCGTCGTCGAGGTAGGTGTACTGCGTGCGGACGGTGATGAACGCGGCGACCGCGAGCACGGTCAGGCCGAGCAGCGCGGCGCCCGGGAGGAGGTCCGGGCGACCCGGGCGCGGCAGCGCGACGCCGATCACCAGCAGGCCGGAGGCGATCGCCGGGGTGAGATAGCCGTGGGACAGCGACGCCGCGACGTCGAGCGCGAGCGCGAGCGCGACCAGGCGCCGGGGC
>DASWOO010000198.1:0-2278 GCA_036404335.1 Kofleriaceae bacterium | reverse complement strand
GTTGGCGCGACCGTCGACTTCGCCGCGCCCAGCGACGTTGGCGCGACCGTCGACGTCGCCGCGGCGGTCGATTTGGTCGCGGCCGTCGCGCTCGGATGCCGCCGGCCGTGCTTGCCGGCCGATCCGCCATGCAGATCGATGGCGGGCGGCTCGGCGCGGTCCGGCGTCGTCGCCGTGGTGGGCGGCTCGGTCACGGGTGGCGCCGGTGGCGTCGGCGTGGTGCTGGCCACCGGTCCCGGGCTGGCCGCGGATCCTGTGCTGGCCGGTCCCGTGCCGGCCGCGGAGCCCGCGTTGACCGCCGAGCCCGCGCCGGCCGCCGATCCTGCGCTGGCTGTCGAGCCCGCGCTGAGCGCGGGGTCGCCAGGCGAGGGGTTCGGGAGCGGCTCCCGGCTGGGCAATGGCGCGGAGCCAGCTTTCGGCGCGTCGTCGCTGTGCGGCGCGCGGGTGCCGAGCACGGCGACGGCGATCACGACCGCGGCGGCCGCGATGCCGGCGAGGTAGCGCGCGCGGCCCGAGCTGGCGTGGGTGATCGCGGTCTCGGGCTCGGCCTCCTCGTCGCGCGAGAACGACGCGCTCAGCATCGCCTCGGTGCCGGTCGGCAGCCGGGTCGAGCGGGTCGGCGCGATCAGCCGCGGCAGCTTGTCGACCGACACCGACCGCGGCTGGAGCTGCCGGGTCTCGCCCGGCGGGTTCCGCGGCGCGACGCGCACCACGTCGGTCAGCGTCGTCGGGATGTGCGGCTGCGTGACCGGCCACCGGCGCGGGTCGGTCGGCAGCAAGGTGACGACGCTGGCGTCGCGGCGCTCGTCGTTCAGCGCCGGGTCGTCGCTGACGATCCCGTCGATCATCTCGACGACGCCGAACGCGCTGCCGGGCCGATCGGCCGGCTTCTTGCGCAGCAGCCGGACGACGAGGTTCTCGACATCGATCGGCAGCTCGGGCCGGCGCTCGCGCGGCGCGGTCGGGTCGAAGTACAGATGGCGGGCGATCACCTCGCCCGCGCCATCGGCCATGTGCGGCGGCTCGCCGCACAGCATCTCGTACGCGATGCAGCCGAGCGCGTAGAGATCGGCGCGGTGATCGACCGAGCCGGCGCCGCGACACTGCTCGGGCGCCATGTACGTCGGCGTGCCCATGACCACGCCGGTCTTGGTGTGGCTGGTCTCGCCGACCAGCGGCGAGAGCTTGGCGATGCCGAAGTCGAGCAGCTTGACCCGCTCGCCGCTCGCGAGCTCCGAGTCCGGGTCCGGGTCCGGGTCCGGGACGAGTATTCCACTCCACTCCGCGTTCCCCGCCACGCTATCATGCTCGATCTTTGCAAATCTCGATACATAAGCTCGCGGACACGGAGCGAATCGATGCACTCGAGGAGTTGCGCTTAGCGCGGTATTCGCACACGCATCACTTGGCGGCACACTGCCGACGTACGGGCGGCGGCCAATTACGACTCCGCTACAGAATCACACCTCGCGATTGTCGAACACACCGTTCACTCGGCGGCCGATCCCCGGATGCCGGATGCCGGACGCCGGATGCCCGGACGCCCAACGCTGGACGCCCGATGCCCGGACACCGGACGCCGGACGCCGGACGCCCGATGCCCGATGCCCGATGCCCGATGCCCGGCCGGCTCGGTGGCTCAGGGGTTCTTGCGCGGGCGGCCGCGCTTGCGCGGCTTGTCGCTCGAGCCACCGAACTCGAGGTCCTCCGCGAAGCGTTCTTCCACCAGGTCATCGACCGAGGTGTGAAGGGAGTCCAGGCGCCGCAGCTCCTCACGCTCGAACTCGGCAAACGACGTATAAATGCGCGGATTTCCAGACGACATTGGCGCTCCCTTCGAGGACATGCACACATGTCCTACATCTGGCTACAAACTACGGGCGGCGCGGTTCGAGAGCCAATTTTTTTTCGAGCTCCGGGTTCGCCGGCGTACGGGCTGCGACGCTGGACATCTGCCGGGCCGCGGACCGGTCAGGTGGCTAGAGGTGGGGATCGTCATAGCTACGTGGTACTTCGGCACCCATGACCCGGATCGTCGCGGTCGCGAACCAAAAAGGTGGCGTGGGCAAGACCACGACCGCGATCAACCTCGCGGCGTCGGTCGCGTCGCGGGGCTACCGCGTGCTGATGGTCGACTTCGACCCGCAGGGCAACGCCTCGTCCGGCGTCGGCTACACCCGCGACAAGATCGAGCTGTCGATCTATGACGCGCTGACCGGCGAAGTCGCGATAGAGGACGTGATCCGGCCGACCGAGATCAACCAGCTGTTCGTCGCAC
>DASWOO010000197.1:0-1643 GCA_036404335.1 Kofleriaceae bacterium | reverse complement strand
GTGCCGATCAGCGGCATCGGCGGGATCGAGACCGGGTTCGACGCGGCGCAGTTCTTCCTGCTCGGCGCGTCGACCGTCCAGGTCTGCACCGGCGCGATGCTGCGCGGCTACGAGATCATCGACGAGCTCAAGGCCGACCTGTCGAAGTTCATGGTCGACCACAAGTTCGACAACCTGCGCGACTTCATCGGCAAGAGCCTGGGCTACTTCACGACCCACCACGATCTGGTCGATCGCCAGAAGGCGGTGCGCGACGCCAAGGAAGCCGCGCGCGCGAGCAAGACCGCGAAGGACGTCGAGACCTGGAAGGGCGACATCGCCAAGGAGACCTCGACCCTGGTGACCAACTGATGGCGCGCACGGTCGTCAGCGGCCTGATCCAGGCCTCGAACCCGATCAACGACGAGTCGGTCCCCGTCGCCGAGATCCAGGCGGCGATGCTCGACAAGCACCTCAAGCTGATCCACGAGGCGGGCAAGCAGGGCGTCCAGATCCTGTGCCTGCAGGAGATCTTCAACGGGCCATACTTCTGCCCCGGCCAGGATCGCCGGTGGTACGACGCCGCCGAGGCGGTGCCCGGCCCGACGCTCGCCACGCTCGCGCCGATCGCGCAGCAGTACCAGATGGCGATGGTCGTGCCGGTCTACGAGCGCGAGCAGGCCGGCGTCTATTACAACACCGCCGCGGTGCTCGACGCCGACGGCAGCTACCTCGGCAAGTACCGAAAGACGCACATCCCGCAGACCAGCGGGTTCTGGGAGAAGTACTTCTTCCGCCCGGGCAACCTGGGCTATCCGGTGTTCAAGACCCGCTACGCGACAATCGGCGCGTACATCTGTTACGACCGGCACTTCCCCGAGGGCGCGCGCGCGCTCGGCCTCAACGGCGCCGAGATCGTCTACAACCCGTCGGCGACCGTCGCCGGCCTGTCGCAGTACCTGTGGAAGCTCGAGCAGCCGGCCCACGCGGTCGCCAACGGCTACTTCGTCGGCGCGATCAACCGGGTCGGCAGCGAGGCGCCGTGGAACATCGGCAAGTTCTACGGCAACTCGTACTTCTGCGATCCGCGCGGCCAGATCATCGCGTGCGGCAGCGAAGACCAGGACGAGCTGGTGGTCGCCAGCCTCGACCTCGACGTGATCGAGGAGGTTCGCCGGACCTGGCAGTTCTTCCGCGACCGGCGGCCGGATGCGTACGGCGACCTGACGGAGGACCGCTGATGGGCCGCACGATCATCCAGCACGGCACGGTCGTCACCGCGAGCGACACGTTCGCCGCCGACGTGTGGATCGACCGCGGCAAGATCGTCGCGCTCGCCGAGTCGGGCACCGTGCCCGGCCCCGACGACGTGGCGATCGACGCGCGCGGCAAGTACGTCATCCCGGGCGGCATCGACTGCCATACCCACATGGACATGCCGTTCGGCGGCACGTCGTCGTCGGATGACTTCGAGTCCGGCACGATCGCCGCGGCTCACGGCGGGACCACGACGATCATCGACTTCGCGATCCAGACCAAGGGCCAGGCGATGCGCGCCGGGCTCGACACCTGGCACGCCAAGGCCCAGGGCAAGGCGGCGATCGACTACGGCTTCCACATGATCATGACGGAGGCCAACCCGCAGACGCTCGACGAGATGAGCG
>DASWOO010000196.1:0-6571 GCA_036404335.1 Kofleriaceae bacterium | reverse complement strand
GCGCAGCACGTCGAGCAGCGCCTCGCTGAACATCCCCACGCGCAGCCCGGCCGCGTTGGTGTGCTCGAACGCCGGCTCGTGCTGGCCGCAGGCGACGACCCGCACCGCGAACGGGTTGCCGATCGGATCGACCGGCACGTGGCCGTAGCGCTGCTCGAGCGCGCGCAGGTGGGTCGCGAACCCCATGCGCACCGGGTGCGGCAGCGCGCGCGCCACCGGATCGCCGGGCATCCCCCGCGTCATTTGCGTCGCGTGGCAGCAGTCGAGCATCACGGTGACGTTGCGGGTCACGGCCGTCAGCTGCGCCAGCTTGATCGCCAGCTCCCACGCCGTGATCCCGCGGAAGTCCTCGTCGCTGCCGGCGCGCAGGTCGATCGGCGCGATCGACTGCACGGGTCCGAGCGCGCCCGCGCTGTCGATCGAGTACAGCCCGTGGCCCGAGTAGTAGATCGCCGCGGCGGCGTCGCCGGTGACCCGCGCGATCAGCGCGTCGTAGCCGTCGAGGATGCCGGCGCGCGTCGCGTCGCCGCCGACCCGGAGCTCGACCTCGAACCCGAGCTCGACCAGCAGGGCGCGCATCCGACCGGCGTCGTGCTCGGCGCCGGTCCGGCCCTCGATCTGCGAGCCGATGACCAGCGCGTGGCGGGGCACGACGGGCAGGCGCGGCTAGAACGCGATCGACTTCGCGTTCGTGATCGCGAAGAACGAGCCGACGTCGGTGTTCGACACGCCGAACGCGTTGAGCGCGCGCGGCGGCGGATCGGGAAACGGGTCCTTGTCGTTGGGCGCGGCGATCACGGTGATGTCGCCTGGGCTGGTCACGGTCACCGAGCCGTTGCTGACGACCTTGTAGATCCCCGGCGTCGCGCTGCAGGTCCACGCCGTGCCGCTGATCGTCGTGTTGTCGTGCGCGTACGAGGTCATGGTCAGGGTCTCCGACGCCGAGAACGTCAACGAGACATTCGAGTACACGTAAATTGCAGTACGCATCGCTATCTCCTCCCGTCACGATGATGGGTCGTCGAGGCCGATCCGGCTGGATTGCCTACTCGGAATGGTCGAGGCACAGATCCTGGCCGAACACGGCAAAGCTTGGCCAGCGCGGATCGCCAGCCGCCGCGAGCGCGCGCTGGACCCGGGCGAGCGCGCGCGCCGGATCGTCGGCGCCGCCCGCGGCGTAGAACCGAGTCATCAGCGCGCGCGCGTCGGCGTCGGGCACGGCGCGCAGGCTGGCGACGACCTGGGTCGCGCCCGCGGCGAGGAACGCGGCGGCCAGCGAGTCGGCCAGCTCGCGGCCGGTCGACAGCGCCGAGACGCACGCCGACAGCACGACGAGCTCGGGGGCGCGCTGGTGCGCGACGATGTGGCGCGCGCGCACGGGGCCGTCGGCGAGCGCGAGGAACCCGCCGCTGTCGTCGAGGTCGGCGTGCACGGCGACGTGGAGCAGGCTGCCGGGACCGGCCGCCCACAGCGCGTCGCGGGTCACGGCCGCGCCCGTGGCCGCCGTCGCGTGCAGCAGCTGCGCCAGGCTCCGGACCTCGGCGCCCGCGGCGGGCAGGTCACCGCTGGCGTCGCCGAGGATCACCGCCGGGCGCGGCCCGGCCGCCACGCTCGGCGCCCGGCACGCCAGGCGCGACACGCCGCGGGCATAGATCACCGGCCGCGCCGCGATCACCGGCGCGCCGTGAACGCGCAGCGCGGCGACCGGCAGGCCATCGAGCGCGGCGTCGCGCACGACCCGGAGGCTATCGTCCGACGGCCGGACGAGCGCGTCGGGGACGAGCCGCCCGCCGAGCCGGGCCGCGGCCGGGCCGGTCGGCTCGTCGCTGAACTGGCGCACGTCCTGCTCGAACCCGCTCATCGGCCCGAGCTCCGCCAGGTCGAGCCGGTGGTCGGCGGACACGATCCGCCACAGCCGATCGTCGGCGAGGACCAGCGCGAGCAGATCGTGGGCATGCGGGTCGCCATGCGGCGCGTCGAGCCCCTGCCATTGATCGAGCGTGGCCAGCGCGTTGTCGATCCGGCCGGCCCGCGCGCGGGCGACGAACATCAGCTCGTACGGCGCGCGCCGGGCCAGCGCCCAGCGGTGGGGCTCGACCTCGGGCTGGGCGAACCGCAGCGCGCGCGCACCGTCGATGCCGCGCTGGGCCCAGCGCTCGGCGCGGTCGTAGTCATGGAGCTCCAGCGCGATCCGCGCCTGCAGCACGCAGACGTCGATCTGGCGGTCGAGCTCCAGGTGGTCGTAGATCTCGCCGGCGATCGCCGCCGCGCGGGCGAGCTCGTGGTGATGATACGCGAGCTCGGCGTGGAGCTGGCGGCGCACGTCGCGCACGTCGGGATCGTCGAGCTCGTCGGCCCGCGCGAGGTGGCGCTCGGCGCCGGCCAGCTCGCCGGCGTCGGCGAGTGACCACGCCAGGTTGAGCTCGGCGGCGCAGACCACCGAGCGCAGCTGCGCCCGGGTCGCGTGGACGATCGCCGCCTCGAGCTGCTCGCGCTCGGTCTTCAGCCGCTGCGGCGCGCGCGGCAGCCGCCGCGCCTCCTGCTCGAGCACGCCATGCTCGAATGCCTGCCACGCCAGCTCGCGCTCGTGGTTACCGGCCGCGAGGAACTTCTCCTCGGCGAGGGCGTACTCGTTGCGCGCGCTGTCGTACGCGCCCGCGCGCGCGAGCACTCGTGCCGCCGACAGATGGCAGTACGCCAGGATCTCGAGGTCCTCGGGCGCGGTCGCCTCGACGAAGCACTCGGCGAGCGCGCGCAGCGCCGCCGGCTGATCGTGGAGGGCCGAGCGCACGGACGCGATCGCCTGCGCGTCGCGCGCCAGGCCGCCGTGGTTGCCATCGCGGCGATGGCGGGCGTGCGCCCGGTCGAACAGCGCGAGCGCTTGGTCGACGCGGCCTTCGGCCTGCGCGACCTGCCCGAGCACGCGGAGCGCGTCGCCGGCCGCCGGCGTGAGCAACAGCCCGTTGGCGATCACCCGCGCGGTGGGCAGCTCGTTCGCCCGGCGCTGGCGATCGGCGAGCTTGATGCCGGCCGTCGGATCTCCGGTGCGCATGTACTCGAGGCCGCACGCCAGGATCACCTGCGCGTTGTTGCCGTCCTGCGCGATCGCGGCGCAGTCGGGCTCGTGCGTGCGGCAGAGCTTGAGCTGGATGCCGATCACGACGATCAAGAGCACGCCGGCCCCGCGCGGGGTGCGCCACCGCGAGTGACCGACCGGGATCAGCGCGCGGCGCGGCATCGGGTCTCGCATCTCCACCCCAGAGGCGCCGCGGCCATGGCAAATGCTACAACAAATGATCGCGGCGCACCTCGATGACCAGCTGGGCGGCGGTCCACGGCTCGGGAGCAGGTACGGCCTTGTGCGCGGCGCTGTCGGGGCGATCACGGGTGCGCGCGGGGTTCAGGATGTCGGCGAATCCGGCGTCGAGCCGCAGGTAGCCGATGTCGGTCGCGAGCGCGGCGCGGCCGATCGCGATCAGCCGATCCGCGGTGCGCGGCCGACTGCCCTGCGCCGACACGGTGAACGGCGCGCCGGCCTGGTTGCGGTGCCAGAACACGTACGCTGTGTCGGCGTCGACGACCTGGTCGCCGAGCAGCTGGACCTGGCCGGTCGACGCGGCGGCGACCAGCGTGACCCGCAGCCGGCTGCGCGAGGTGTTGCGCGCGCGGATGCAGTAGCGCGCGCCGGGCCCGGCGATGCAGCGGCCGGACGCGCTCCCGGCGAGCTCGGGCCAGTCGGCCGCCACGGCCTCGGCCGCCGCCGGCGCGCGATCGGGCGCGGCGAGCGCGGCGAGCTCGAGGCCGCCCGGCAGCTCGGTCGCGCGCGCGGCGAGCCGCAGCACCGCCGCGTAGGCGTGATAGTGCTCGAGCACGCGGCGGGCCTGGCCGAGGTCGTGCGGGCCGATCGCGGTGAGGATCGGCTCGCCCGACCTGGCGCCGTGGACGTCGTCGGTGACCAGCCAGCGGCCGCCGGCGAGCACGAGCCAGACCTGGGCGCGCGAGGGCTCGACGACCTCGAGCAGCGGCGACTGGGCGAGCGCGGCGGCGAGCGCGGCGTCGTCGGGCAGCAGCGCGCAGCGCAGCCGGACCGGCGCGCCGTTGGCGACGACGCGGGCGCGCGCGCCGTCGGGCAGCTCGGCCGCCCCGGCATCGATCGGCACCGCGATCACCTCGCCGGGCCCGGCGGATTCGACGCGCAGCAGGCCGCCGCACCGCGCGGCCAGATCGTCGGGCGAGTCGAGCCGGGCGAACGCCCGCGGGCGGTCGTACAGCGCCAGGGTCGCGCCCGCGGTGACGCCGGCGAGCGTCCCGGCCGCGACCCGGTAGCGCGGCGCCGGATCCGCTGTCCGGATCACGGACAACCCGGCCGCGCCGCCGACCGGCGGCCCGCCGAGCACGCCGCGCGCCAGCGTGCCGGCCAGGCGCGCGTGCTGCCACGGGTGCCGCTCCTCGATCGCCGCGCGCACCGCCTGCCAGATCTCGCCCCAGGTCACGCCGGCCGGCGCGGCCGAGAGCGCCTGGACCAGCGCGCGGGTCAGGAGGCCATGGCAGCGATCGTGCTCGTGAGTCTCGACCGCGCGCTGGTGCGGCTGACACGCCGCGACCCGCTGGCACACGCGCTCGCGCGGGGGCGCGGCGGGCCCGGCGATCGGCGCCGTGCCGTCGGGCGGCCGCAGGTAGCGCGCGCGCTCGCCGGGCGGCTCGAGGCCGGGCCGCGGTGCCCCGGCCGCGTGGCACGCGTCGATCACGATCGTGACGTCGGGCGTGCGCTCGGCGATCGCCGCGAGCATCGCGTCGAGCTCGACGTCGAGCACCAGCCGCGCGTCGTCGGGCGCGTGGAACGCGTCGACCGGCGCCAGCGCGTCGCGGTCCCGGCGGCTGCCGTCCGGCGCGAGGGTGGCGACCTGCGTGCCGTGGCCGGCGAAGTAGATGAGCACGCGGTCGCCGGCCTCGACCTCGGCGCTCGCCAGGCGGGCGAGCGCCTGGCGCAGGTGGCCCGCGGTCGCCGGCACGGACGGCACCGTGGCGTCGTGCGTCGCGCCGGGGTGCGGCGACGCGAGCCGGGTGATCCGCTCCTCCGGGACGCCGGCTCGGTCGAGCAAGATCCGCTGGATCGCATCGATGTCGTTGACCGCGCCGTGCAGCGCACGCCGCGGATACGCGTCGATGCCGATCAGCAGGACATGAAAGCGCGCCGGGTCCCCAAGCTCCATGGTCCGTGCTCCACCCTGGCGGTAATTCACTGCTTAGGCGACGTGGCCACCGCGCGCACGACAGAAAATCGTCAGCGCGGCTGAAAATCGACCCGGATGATTGAATCCTGCGCGTGATACCGCGTCACAGCCGCGCCAGACCCCTTGAACGTCGCCGTGACAAGTGGACGCCACCGTCCAGACGGCAGAAAGTACGCCCCATGAAGCAGCTCCTATCGTCCGTCGTCGTCGTCGCGTCGTTGTTCGGCGGCACCGCGCTCGCCGACAAGCCGGCGCCCGCCCCCAAGGCCGTCACCGTCAAGCTGAGCGACGCCAAGGGTAAGAGCGTCGGCACCGCCAAGCTCGAGGCCGACCCGTCGGGCGTGAAGATCACGCTCGCGGTCAAGGGCCTGACCCCCGGCGAGCACGCGATCCACGTCCACGAGACCGCGACCTGCACCGCGCCCGACTTCAAGTCGGCCGGCGGTCACTTCAACCCCGACCACAAGAAGCACGGCAAGGACAACCCGGACGGCTCGCACGCCGGCGACATGCCGAACTTCACCGTCGACGCCAAGGGCGCGTCGAGCGCCTCGGTGGTCGCGACCGGCGTCACCCTGACCGACGGCGATCACTCGGTGTTCACCAACGGCGGCACCGCGCTGGTCATCCACGATAAGGCCGACGACATGAAGACCGACCCGGCCGGCGCGGCCGGCGATCGCGTCGCCTGCGGCGTGATCAAGAAGTAACCGCGTCGGGCCACAGCCGGCGCAGCTCGACTCCGTCGCGCAGCCCGGCGAGCGTGTAGCGCTGGCCGCGCTCGAGCCACAGGTACTACTTGCGGGCGCGGCGCGCGCCGAACGACGTGCACAGCAGCAGGGCGGCGTCGCCGTTGGCGCAGAACCCGTCCTCCTCGCGGTCGTGGCCGTGGACCAGGAGGCCGAGCTCGCAGCCCGGCTCCGACAGCCGGGCGAGCAGCGCGAGATCCTCGCCGGCGTTGAAGCCGTAGCGGGTCATCGCCGATTGCATCACGCCGCTCGATGCCAGGCCGCTGGCGTAGCGCGCGCGCTCGAAGTCCGCGACGCCGGCCGGCGTGGGCGCGCCGTGGGTCACCGCGACGCCGCATGCCGCGATCCTGATCACGAGCGGCCACGACGCGAACCGCTGCTGCAGCTCGGCGATCTGCGCCGGCGAGAGCCGCGACTCGAGGAACGCGGCCTCGTCGCGGTGGAACTTGCTGGTCCGCCGGCCGCCGATGTGGGCGTGCTCGTGGTTGCCGCACACGCTGAGCACGCGGTCACCGAACTGCGCCATCAGCGCGAACAGGCCGTCGAGCAGCGCCGGCGTCTCGTCGGGATAGGCGTAGAGCGGCTCGC
>DASWOO010000195.1:0-2404 GCA_036404335.1 Kofleriaceae bacterium | reverse complement strand
CGTGGTCCGTAGCTCGACGTTGTAGTACGGCAGGTACGCCGCGATGATCGCCGCGCGGTCGTAGCGATCGGGGACGTACAGCATCGTGTACGGGATATCGGGCGAGAACGTGGTCCAGCCGGTGCGGCCGTGGCGCGCGAGGTGGGCCGCGAGCCGCGGGTTCTGCGCCGGCACCAGGTGGAGGAACGCCTTGACGTCGGGCTCGACGTCGCCGCCGGTCGGATCGTACGAGCCGTTGCCGGTGACCTGGAGGCCGAGCCGGGTGGCCTCGTCGACGAACGCGTCGGCGGCCTCGCGCGCGTGGTCGTCGCGCGGCGCGAACACCGCGACGGTCGGGTAGCTGTCCTGGGCCGCGAGCTGGGCGACCGCGCGGCCCTCGTCGCCGGCCGACGCCACGACGCGAAACACGCCGGCCGCGGCATCGGCGCCATCGGCCGGCGCCAGCAGCGCGATCGGCAGGCCGTGCAGCGCCGCCGCGCGGGCCGCGGCGACGGCCTCGCGCTGCCCGACCGGCCCCAGCACGCCGATCGCGCCCTGGGCGTGCGCCGCCTCGACCGCGGCGGTCGCGCCCTCGGTCGTGCCATGCGTATCGAGGAACTGCCAGCGCGCGCCACTGGCCGGCGCCAGCTCGATCGCGATCCGCAGCTCGCTGCCGATCGCCGCGTACGGCCCCGACAGCGGCAGCAGCACGGCGATCTTGCCGGCGTCGATCTTCGGCGATGGCGCCAGCGCCGCGGCGAGCGCCGCCAGCTCGGCCCGCACCGTGGCCGCGTCCGCTGCGCGACCGGCGCGCTCGACCAGCCCGCTGGCCTCGCGATCGTCGCCGCGGTGATGCGCCAGCCGCGCCGCCCGCAGCGCGAACCGCGCCGCCGGCGCCCGGTCGCCATACGCGTCGAGCGCCGCCCGCAGCGTCGGCTCGTCGTAGTCATCGACGTGCGCGGCGTCGAGCCGGGTGACGTCGAGCTGCCCCGACGCGGCCACGCGCGGCGCCCGCGTCACGTGGGTCGAGCCCGGCGCCTCGTGGTCGACCCAGCTCGGCTGCACCCGCGGCGCACACCCGAGCGCCACCACCAGCACCACCGCCCGCATCGCTACTCGTCCAGCAGCGATCGCACCCGGTCGAGCAGCCGCCGCTTGGGCAGCTGCGCCCCGTGCGGCGATCCGAGCAGCTGGGCCAGCTCCTCGATCACCTGGCGCTGCTTCGCGGTCAGCTCGGTCGGCACCTCGACCTGCACGAGCACCAGATGATCGCCGCGCGGCGCGGTCTTGCCCGACGCCTGCGGGATGCCATGGCCGCGGATCCGGAACGTCCGGCCCGGCTGCGTCGCCTCGGGGATCCGCATCTTGACCGGCCCGTCGATCGTCTCGACCTCGACGATCGCGCCCAGCGCCGCCTGCGGGAAGCTGATCGCGTGCTCGCTGCGCACGTCGAGCCCCTCGCGGCGGAACACCGGGTGCTCGGCGACGCGCAGGCTGACCAGCAGGTCGCCGGCGCTGCCCCCGGCCTTGCCCGGCTCGCCCTCGCCGCGGAACGTCTTGACAGTGCCATCGGCGAGCCCGGCCTGGACGACCACGGTGAACTCGCGCCGCTGCGCGCCGTCCTCGCCGATCGGGATCGTGATCTGCTTGCTGCAGCCGAACGCGGCCTCGATGAAGGTCAGCTCGAGCGTGTAGCGGATGTCGCGGCCGCGCTGCTTGCCGCGCCGCCGGCGAAACACGTCGTTGAGGATGTCCTGCGCGGCCTCGACCACCGCCGACAGCCCGGTCGTGTCGTCCTGGTGGCCCCAGCGATCGTAGCGCGCCCGCGAGTCGCGGTCGGACAGCACGGCGTAGGCCTCGTTCAGCTCGCGGAACGCCTCGCCGTTGGTGCCCGGGTTGTGATCAGGGTGGTGCTTGCGCGCCAGCTCGCGAAACGCGCGCTTGATCTCGGTGTCGGTCGCGTCGCGCGACAGGTTCAGCACGCGGTAGTAGTCCCGCTTGCGGCGCGCCATCACCCACCCCCGGCCGGCGGCGCGTCGGCCGCCGCGTAGATCGCCTCGCCGATCCGCTGCGCCGAGACCTCGAGCCGCGCCACGGCCTCCTGGACCAGGGGCAGATCATCGCCCTCCATCGCCAGCCGGCACTCGGCCAGCTCGACGACCATCAGCTCGCGTTCGGCTTCGGGCAGCAACGCCCCGAACTCTTCCATGGCTTTCTCCGAAGAGTAGAGCAAGCCCTCGCCTTTGTTGCGCGCCTCGACGAGCTGACGCCGAATCACGTCGGCGTCGGCCATCTCGACCGACTCGCTGACCAGGCGATCGATGTCGTGCTCCGACAGCCCGGTCGTCGGGGTCACGGTCACCCGCTGGTTGCGGCCGGTGCCGTGATCGCGCGCCGAGACGCTCAGCACGCCGTCGGCATCGAT
>DASWOO010000194.1:0-3238 GCA_036404335.1 Kofleriaceae bacterium | reverse complement strand
GGTCTTGGTGTTGCCCTCGACGACGATGTCGCGGATCTGCTCGGCGGAGGCGGCGCGAGCGCCGGCAAGCGTGATCGCGAATGCGAGTGTGACGGAGGCTGCGCGCACGGCGGCAGTATGGCACGGGCGGATTGCCACAGGCTGACCGCAAGGGCACTTGCGCGCCGGACCGCTCGCCGGCGCGTCACCGATCACATGATCGGGCACTCGTGATAACAACGAACCATGAACCCCGCCGAGGTCGCCACCGCGCTGCTGATCGAGCGCACGCTCAAAAATTCGCCCGCGTATCGGAAGGTCGACGACTCGCTGTACGTCATCAAGCAGGGCTCGGCCTACGTCATGATCAACGTCGTGCCGTGGGGGCCCAACCGCGCGATGGTCCGCTGCGTGTCGCAGCTGGTGAAGGGCGTCGACGTCGACGGCCCGCTCGCCAAGCAGCTGCTCGAGCTCAACGGCCACCTGCGGTTCGGCGCGTTCGCGATCGACGCGACCGAGCACACGGTGCTGTTCACCCACACCATCCTCGGCGGGACCACCCTGGACGCCGAGGAGCTGCACGCCACCCTGCGCGACGTGGCGCTGATCGCCGACGAGTACGACGACAAGCTGGTCCGCAAGTACGGCGGCCAGCGGATGATCGACCTGCTCGAGGAGGCGGCGATGGAGCGGATCATCGAGCGCGACCCCGAGAGCTTTAATTTCGACGACTGAGCTGGTCGGATCGGGGCGCCTGTGTAGGCACGCCGGGCGCCCGGCGCGGTATGACTGACGGCGCATGGCTTCCCACGACGACCCCACCCTCGGCTTTGGCACCCGCGCGATCCACGCCGGCCAGGCGCCGGATCCGACCACCGGCGCGGTCATGACGCCGATCTACTACACGTCGACCTACGCCCAGGCATCGCCCGGCGAGCACAAGGGCTTCGAGTACTCGCGGACCCACAACCTGACCCGATTCGCGCTCGAGGCCAACCTGGCGTCGCTCGAGAGCGGCAGCGCGGGGCTGTGCTTCGCGTCGGGCCTGGCGGCGACGTCGACCCTGCTGCAGCTGTTCGATACCGGCAGCCACGTGATCGCGTGCGATGACCTGTACGGCGGCACGTTCCGGTTGTTCGACAAGGTGTATCGCCGGTTCGGCTTCGAGTTCAGCTACATCGACCCGGTCGGCGGCGCGGCCGCGGTCGAGGCCGCGATCCGGCCGACCACCAAGCTGGTGTGGCTCGAGACGCCGACCAACCCGATGCTCAAGCTGGTCGACATCGCGGCGGTCGCCGAGGTGTGCAAGAAGCACAAGATCTTGCTCGCGGTCGACAACACGTTCATGACGCCGTTCCTGCAGCGGCCGCTCGAGCTCGGCGCCGACATCGTCGCCCACTCGATGACCAAGTATCTCAACGGCCACTCCGACGTCGTCGGCGGCGCGCTGATCGTCAAGGATAACGAGCTCCGCGACAAGCTCGCGTTCCTGCAGAACGCGGCCGGCGCGGTGCCGTCGCCGATGGACAGCTTCCTCGTGATGCGCGGGACCAAGACCCTGCACATCCGCATGGAGCGCCACGAGGCCAACGCGCGCGCGCTGGCGAGCTGGCTCGAGAAGCACCCGCAGGTCGAGCGCGTGATCTACCCGGGGCTCGCGTCGCACCCGCAGCACGACCTGGCGCGGCGCCAGGCCCGCGGGTTCGGCGGCATGATCAGCTTCGTGCTCGCCGGCGGGCTCGAGGCGTCGCGCAAGTTCCTGTCGGCGACGCAGATCTTCACGCTGGCCGAGTCGCTCGGCGGCGTCGAGTCGCTGGTCGAGCACCCGGCGATCATGACCCACGCCAGCGTGCCGGCGGAGACCCGCGACAAGCTCGGCATCGCCGACGGCTTCATCCGGCTCTCGGTCGGCATCGAGGACGTCGCCGACCAGCAGGCGGACCTCGAACGCGCGTTCCACGCCGCGAAGGCTTAAGGCTCGGGGATCGGAACCGGCGGCTTGCGGGCGGCGGTGTCCTCGGCCATCTCGCCGTGGCCGCCGCGCTTCCAGACCCAGCGCTCGACCTGGTAGGTCGAGGCGCAGCAGGTGCCGTCGCCCTCGGCGAGCACGTTGCGCTCGACGATCAGCGCGGCGCCGGCCAGGCTCACCTTACGGATGCCGCCGTCGCCGCGGTCGCCGCCGGGGATGGCGCCGAGCGGGGCGACCTTGTGGTCGCGGATCGTGAACAGCTCGATCTGGGAGAACATGCCGGTGCCGCCCAGGCCGGTGACGCTGGCGATCACCGCGTCCTCGACGCCGTCGCCGTCCAGGTCGGCGAACAGCGGCGGCGCGACGCGGTAGCTGCCGCGGCTCGGGCCGGCGGCGGCGGCCTTGCCGTCCTCGGTGATCGCGAAGTCGGCCTGGCCGGCGTGGACCGCGACCGGCCCGAGCTCGTCGACGTCGTAGGTCCGGTTCTGCCAGTCGACGCCGCGGATCTCGCCGGCAGCGGCGCCGGCATGATGGCCGACGGTCGCCGGGCTGCCGCCGCACGCCGCCAGCGCCGTGATCGCAATCCACGCTGCCCTCTGCATCGCGCGCAGCATGCCGCGCGGCGAGGTGGCGACACAAGTATAGTCGCCGGTCATGACCACGACCCGCGCCGTCACCTTCGAGCTGCTGCACAAGCTGCCGAAGACCGACCTGCATTGCCACCTCGATGGCTCGCTGCGGCTGGACACCGTGATCGACCTCGCGCGCAAGCAGCGGGTCGCGCTGCCCACGTTCGACCGCGGCGAGCTGCACGGCATGCTGGCGGCGGGCGATCAGGTCGCGTCGCTCGACGATTACCTGCGCGCGTTCGACCTCACGCTCAGCGTGATGCAGCACGAGGACGCGCTCGAGCGCTGCGCCTACGAGCTGGCCGAGGACGCGTGGCGCGAGAACGTGCGCTACCTCGAGGTCCGGTACTCGCCGCTGCTCCACATCCGCCAGGGGCTGCGGCCGGCGCAGGTCGTCGAGGCGGTGCTGCGCGGCCTGCGCATGGCCAAGCGCGAGCTCGGGATCCGCTACGGCGTGATCCTGTGCGCGATCCGCTCGCTCGGCCCCGAGTCGAGCCTGCGGATCGCCGAGCTGTGCATTGCGTTCAAGAACCGCGGCGTGGTCGGCTTCGATCTCGCCGGCAGCGAGGTCAACAACCCCGCCAAGGTCCACCGCAACGCGTTCCAGCTGGTCGTCGACAACAACATCAACTGCACCGCGCACGCCGGCGAGTCGTTCGGC
>DASWOO010000193.1:0-3209 GCA_036404335.1 Kofleriaceae bacterium | reverse complement strand
AGTGGGCGCTCGAGGAGACCGGGCTGCCGTATCGCGTCCACGCGCTCGATCACACCGGCGGCGAGCTCGACGGCGAGGCGTTCGGCAAGCTCAGCCCGTTCCGTCAGGCGCCGGTGATCGACGACGACGGCTTCGTGGTGGCGGAGTCGGCCGCGGTGGTGCTCTACCTCGCCGAGAAGTCTGGCATCCTCATCCCGGGCGACGTGCAGGGCCGCACCCGGGTCATCCAGTGGTGCTTCGCCGCGGTCGCGACGGTCATGCCGACCTTGACGTGCGGCGACGTGATCGAGATCTTCGATCCGCAGCACGCCGCGCCGCACCTGCGGACGGAGGTCCGCAAGCTCACCGAGCGCTGGCTCCGCGACGTCGAGCGCCACCTCGCGGAGCGCGCGTGGATCGCCAGCGCCGAGTTCACGGCGGCCGACATCCTGATGGTCGGCGTGCTCCGGATGATCCGCAAGACCGATCTGCTCGCCCAGCTCCCGAGGCTCAGGGCGTATTACGAGCGTTGTCTGGCCCGCCCGGCGTGGCAGCGGACCCTGGCGCTCTACGCCGAGCGGCTGGGCACGAGCGTCGACGCCATCCGCTGAGCTAGAATACGGCGCCGCGCGCGACGAGCTCGGCCGTCGCCATCTTGAACGTGCTGATGAAGCTGCTGAACCGGTCGACGACCGCCGGGGTCAGCGCCTCGCGCGTGAACGCGACGAAGATCGCCATGCGGCCGTCGATGTACGTGCCGCCCATGCCGAACACGCTGCGGATCTGGTAGCGCGCGACGAAGTCCCGGGCCGCGATGATCGCGCGGCCCTGCGTATCGACGGCGGCGCCCGCGTCGGCGACGAAGAACCGGCTGTTGAGCCCGCCAGACATCGCGCGGAGCTGCACGGCGGTGTCGTCGCGCGCCCAGCCGAGCTTGACGTTCAGCGCGGCGAGCAGCTCGGCCAGCATCGGCGCGCCCTCGACCAGCGCCCGATCGACCAGCGGGATCGCGCGGTGCCCGGCCGACGCGTCTCGCCGGTTCCAGGCCGGCTCGACGCCGGTGGTGCCGAGCAACGACAGCACCGGGATCGCCGGCGCGAGCGGCACGGCGCGCCCGGCGCTCGCCGCGAACTGGGTCGCCCAGGCCTGCTCCGGCTCCGGCAACGCGCCCAGCGATCCGACGAGGAACATGCGCGCCAGCGCGATGGTGGAGAACGTCGCGGCCGCCGTGTCCGTGAACTGCTGCGCCGCGGCCGCGAGGCTGGTCGCGCGCGCGAGCTCGGCCTCGAAGCGCGACCGCAGCTGCTGGAGCTGGTCCCAGCTCGTGTCAGTGAACGTCTTCGACAATGGACGACATCACCATACCACCGTGCCAGGTGCCACAGAATTCGGCGAACACCGCCTGGTCGTCAGGGTGCGCCGGCGCGATGCGCACGGTCAGTGCAGGTCGCGAAACTCGATCTGCCGGCCGTGCAGACCGGCATGGTGGGGCAATGGATACGGGTGATCGCCCGTGATCGTGCCCGTGAAGTAATAGGGCTGGATCTTGCCGGGTGGCGGCGGCTGGACGAACGCGTAGTAGAGCGACAGCGGCTGGCCGGTCAGCCCCGCGGTCGTGATCATCGAGACCATCGCGTGCTCCATGACGTGATAGCCATTCTTCCAGTGGAAGATCTTGAGCGGGCCGCCGCTCGCGTACGTCGCCGGCGTCCAGCTGGCCGGCACGTCGGGCCACACGTCGTGGCCCTGGTGATCGACGAAGCGCTCGAACCAGCACGCGTAGCTGCCCGCGAGGTAGCTCGCGTACGGCGCCGCCGCGGGCTCGCGCCCGGCCAGGGTCGCCGCGGCCTGGTCGAGCTCGGCCGAGATCCACCACTGCGAGCCGTGCGCGAGCGAGCCGTCGGCGTGGAACCCCGACGCCCAGCAGCCCGACGGCTGCGCCGCCCGGGCGAGCAGCGGCGCGACCAGCGGCCGCGCGAACTCGGTCAGCTCGCGCTCGCCGGTCAGCTCGCCGGCCAGATACAGCATCCACAAGGACTTCATCGAGTGGCCGAAGTCGTTGTGCCGGCCACCGAGGTTGTGCTCGGCGGGGTTATCGAGCGTGCCCCAGAACATGCCGCGGTCGGCGGCGAAGAACCGGTCCTTGACCACGCGCGCGAGCAGCACCAGATCGCGCCGCCACGCCGCAGCGGTCGCCGGGTCCTCGATCAGCGGCGCGAGCAGCAGCATGTACGCGTTGATCTGATCGAGCTGCGCGACCAGCTCGACGCGCTGCGCGTCGCCCGGGGTGTCGCCGTCGGCGAGCTGCCAGCGCAGCATCCCGCCGGGCGGCGCCGGCGATGGTTGCCAGTAGCGCGTCATGATCGCGCGCTCGAGCCGGACGACGTCGGCGAGGACCTCGGGGTCGCGCGTCAGGTAGTAGTAGAACGCGAGCCCGACCTGGGCGTACGCCAGGTCCTGCGTCGTGCGCTGGTCCGAGGCCGGGCCGGGCGCGCCGTGCTCCCAGTACGACACCGCGGAGTCGCGCTCGTAGGCGTGCGCGCGCAGCCACGCCACACCGGCGCGCGCGTCCTCGAGGTAGCGCTCGTCGCCGGTGAGGTGGAACGCCACGCCGTACAGGAAGGTCTGGCGCGACTTCATCCGCGTGTAGTCGCGCGCGAGCTCGGGCACGATCCACTTGGGCGGCGCGGCGAGCTCGTGGCACGGCGCGTCGGGGCGCAGCCGCGTGCCGTCGTTGCAGCGGAAGGTCGGGAAGTTGCCGGCGGGCTCGCCGAGCGCGTCGGGCATCGTCCAGAACGGCAGGATGTCGTCGCGGACGTGCTCGCGCCAGCGATCGAGGCTGGGCAGCGCGCTCGCGGCGATGCGCGCCGGCCGCGCGACGGGCGCTGCCCCGGGCGCTGCACCGGGCGCTGCACTGGGTGCTGCATTTGGCGCTGCACCACACGCGACCACCGCTGTCCACACCGCGAGCCAACCGAGCCGAACGTGCATCGCCGATCTATACCGCGTCAGCCCCGCGAGCTGCGCGCGGCGGCGCTCTTGCGGCCGGCCCGGGCGGCGGCCACCGGCGCCGCGGACGAGTCGCGCACGACGAGCCGTGTCGGCAACAGGCGCGACGGGCTCTTGCGGCCGGCCAGCTGATCGAGCAGCAGGCGCGCCGCGGCGCGGCCCTTCTCGGCGTGGGGCTGGTGCACCGTGGTCAGCGACGGCGTCGTGCGCGCGGCCTCGGG
>DASWOO010000192.1:0-8789 GCA_036404335.1 Kofleriaceae bacterium | reverse complement strand
GCCGTCGTCATCGGCCTGATCGTCGAACGTGCGATCTATTTCCTGGGCCGCGGCCACCTGAACGCCAAGGCGTTCCTCGAGCAGCTGCGCAAGCTGCTCTCGGCCAACAACGTCGATCGCGCCAAGAAGCTGTGCGACGCGACCACGGCGCCGGTCGCCCGGGTCGCGAAGGCCGGCCTGAACCGGCTGCACCGCGGCGAGGCCGCCGTCGCCCAGGCGATGGAAGAGACGATGACCGACACGCTGCCGGAGGTGAAGACCCGGATCGGCGCGCTGTGGTCGCTGGCCAACATCACGACCCTGATCGGTCTGCTCGGCACCATCACCGGCCTGATCCGCACGTTCGCGTCGATCGGTGACGCCAACCCGGCCGACCGCCAGAAGAAGCTGTCCGACGGCATCTCCGAGGCGATGTACAACACCGCGTTCGGCCTCTCGATCGCGCTGCTGTGCATGATCGGCCACCTGCTGCTGTCGGCGGCGATGAAGAAGGTCGTCTCCGATCTCGAGGCGTTCAGCCTGCGGTTCGAGAACCTGCTGGCCGATGGCGCCGCGGGCGCCGCCGCGCAGACCCGTGCCCCGGCCGCGCCCACCGAGGACGAGAACCAGCTGGCCTGATGTTGTACTCGGCACAACGGGTACGCTCGAAGACGCGCGCCGCGGTCAGGCGCCGCGAGGACGCGATCGAGCAGGAGGAGATGGAGAGCGGTGAGCTCAACCTGATCCCCTACCTCGACATGGTCACGAACCTGATGCTGTTCTTGCTGGCGTCGGTGTCGGCGGGCCTGATCCTGGTCCAGCTCGATACGACCCTGCCGGACAAGCAGACCGCGCCGCCGACCACCGCCCAGACCCCGTCGATCACGCCCGACGAGCAGCCCCTCAAGCTGGTCGTCTCGGTGACCCGGGATCGGATCGTGCTGTGGTCCATCAGCGGGCTCGAGGGCACGCTGAAGGAGCCGAAGATCACGTTCGCGCGCACCGGGCGCGAGGGCGAGGCCTGCGACGGCCCGTACATGTGCGAGACCAACTCGTGCGACGCGGCGACGCAGAAGTGCGTGGCGAGCCACGACGAGGCGCAGCCGGTGTTCGACTACCGGGCGCTCAACAACGCGCTGTTCGAGATCGCCAACCGCCGGTACACCGGCAAGCAGCGTAAGAACGAGACCTACCAGGCGATCCTGATGGCCGACGGCGCGATCCCGTACGGCACGATCGTGTCGGTGATGAGCGCGATGCGCTGCAAGCTGCCCGAGCTCGGCAAGGAAGTGCAAGCGTGCTCCCTGCCGACCGAGGATCCGGCGCTCAAGAAAGCGCCGCAGCCGATCTCGCCCAACGGCAAGCTGTACGACACCGCGCGCGCTTCCTACGACCCGAGGAAGATGGCGCTGTTCCACGACATCCTGTTCTCCTCGGGATTCGAGTGATCGGAGCCTAGGCATGTCGTTCACCCAGCGCGAAACGCGCGCCATCATTCGCAAGGCGGTCTCGCGCGTCCCCGAGGGCGAGGAGATCCGTCACCTCAACATCATGCCGATGATGGACATGATGACGATCTTGCTCGTGGCCTTCATCTACCAGGCCGCAGTCAGCGCCACGCAGCTGACGGCCGGCACGGTCCAGCTGCCCAAGACCCTGTCCGATGACGAGCTGCCCGAGGGCGCGTCGACGGTGATCATCACCCGGACCGGCGTCGTCGTCACCGCGGGCCGGGAGGCCAAGTCGATCGTCTCGGTCGCCAACGGCGACGTCGACTCGGCCGAGAAAGAGGGCGGCTCGAACGGGATCAAGATCCCGCGGCTGACCAACTTCCTCGCCGCGCTCCACCACGAAGAAGACGCCGCGCGCGCGCGCCAGCCGGGCTACGACCCGGCGTCGGCCCCGCCGGCCGAGCTGATGATCATCGCCGACCGGACCACGCCGTACCGGCTGCTGCTCGAGGTGCTGTTCTCGGCCAAGCAGAAGGAAGCCGGCTACAAGCACTTCCGACTGATCGTCCAGAAGTCGTTCCCGTCAGCCCCGTCCGGCAAGTAGCGCCTGGCTCATCCCCGAGAATCTGCCTGGTCTAAGTGAGGCGCGGGGCTATACTCGCACCATGAAGCTCGTCGGCGAACGCCGTGCCCTCGCGGCAGCGATCATGGTCTTCTATTTCCTGTTCTACGGCGTCCTGGCCTTCTCGGGCCTGGTGCCGGACTTCACCAAGGCGTTCGTCGCCGTCGCCGGCGTGTATGGCCTGGCGTTCTTCGCGCTGGTCGCCGGGTACTTCTGGGCCCGGTGGTACGCGGTCGGCGTCGGCCTGTACGGCGTGATCACCGCCGGCGTCGGGATCTGGCAGCTCGGCGCCGAGCCGGTGCTGCTGTTCCTCGGCGGCACGCACCTGGCGGCCACGCTGTTCCTGTGGGGCCAGGCGATGAGCGCGCCGTACGACGGCCAGGCCGAATGGCGCGAGAAGTTCCACATGGACGAGAACGCGGTGCAGCGGCTCGGTCGGTCGGTGATCCGCGCCGGCGCGACGCTGCCGTTCATCCTGCTCTATGCCCTGGCGCCCAAGCCGGAGCCGGAGTCGATGCTGCTGTCGCTCGGCGCCCTGGTGCTGGTCGCGGCCGGCATGCGCGGCCTGGTCCAGATGAAGACCTGGGGCGTCCTGGCGCTCGGCATGGCCGGCGCGCTGATGGTGACGGTGGTCGGCGCGGACGTCGCGAGCCACGGCGTGACGATGGCGGCGATGCGGCCGGCGCTCGCGGCCGGCATGCTGTTCGCGGCGACGGCGCCGTACTTCGCGCCGATCACGCAGTTCCTCACCCGTTGAATCTGTTCGTGGCCCGCGCTACCGTCGGCGCCATGGGTCATTTCGGGTTGAAGCTCGCCCTGGCGCTGGGCCTGGGCGCGGGGCTGGTGGCGTGTCAACCGCTCTACGGCGGCAAGCCGGAGAAGCTGGTCGCGCCGCAGAAGAAGAAGCCGCCCAAGGAAGAGCTCGTCGAGGTCCCGATCAAGGAGCTCGAGGATTGCCAGGCGGACTTCCGCGCCGACGCCAAGAACGTCCGGCCCAACGTCTCGATCGGCAACCAGCTGTCGGGCGAGGGCGACTCGTCGATGGCCAGCGCCGAGAAGTCGACCGATATCCAGCAGCGCGTCGGCCTCTACCGCGAGGCGATCGACAAGTTCCGCAACGCGCTGATCAAGGACCCGTACAACGCCGACGCCACGCTCAAGCTCGCCCTCGCCTACGACAAGGTCTACAAGAAGGGCTGCGCGATCGCGATGCTCAAGCGGCTCAACGCGCTGACCCTGAACCCGCGGTTCGCGGTCAAGGCCAACCCCGCCGTCGACTCGATCAGCGACAACGGTCAGTGGTTCAAGCGCTATCGCAAGGACGCGATGGCGGCGGTGGGGCGCTGATGGCCATCGCGCACAAGCTCGGCGCGTCGTGGCTGATCGCGATCGCGGTTACCCTCGGCGGTGCCGGCTGCCACGGCAAGCAGGAGCTGACCCCGCCCCCGCCCCCGCTGCGGCCCGAGCCGGACGCGCAGCCCAAGCAGTCGGCGGCGTCGCAGAAGGACTGCGAGCCGGTCGACCCCGAGCACGAGCTCAAGGCGCTGTCGTTCGACGAGCGATCGATCCCCGAGGGTACGCGCCTGGCCGAGCAGGGCCGCGCCAAGCTGCGCACCGCGCGCGGCGGCGAGGTCACCCGGCTGACCAGCGAGGACATGACGACGCAGGCGGTGAACGACTTCATCACCGCGCTGCTCGCCGACCCGTACAACATCGAGGCGACGTACAGCCTCGCGGCGGCCTACGCGACGATGGAGCGCCACCAGTGCACCATCAACCTCCTGACCCGGCTGCTGCAGATGCGGACCCACCCGAGCAAGCGCGCCGACGTCGAGGCCCACCTCGATCGCCTGCTCGGCCGCAAGCAGACGCTGGATCCGGACTTCTCGAACATGCGCCGCGACGAGCGCTTCCGCGCGCTGATCCAGAAGATGTGCGGCGGCACCAACGACGCGAACTGCGTCTACGGTGGCCAAAAAGACAACCGGGAACGCTAGGAAATTCAGCCCCGCGACGGGCAGATCATCGCCTGCGCCTCACCCTGTAAGCCGACGAGCCTTTACCTGGCGCGCCAGCTGCCGTATGAACCAAGGGTGCGAATCTTCGGCGCTACCCTCCTCCCGCTGATCTTGCTGGCCCCGTCGCTGAGCCAGGCGCAGGCGCCCGGCGACAAGCCGGCTGCTCCGAAGGCCGACCCGAAGAAGCCCGAAGCCGCGGTCAAGGGCCCGGTCGGCAAGGCGCCCGCGCCGTGCGGCGCGACGATCCTGCCGCTGGTCCAGGGCAACTCGTGGACCTACGGCTTCACCCAGTCGCCGAACCCGCCGCGCGAGGACCTCGTCAAGCTGCTGCCTAGCCAGCCGCAGACCGTGACGATCACGGTCAAGACGGTCGAGGCCAAGGGCCCGGACACGCTGATCACGCTCGAGGAGAAGACCTCGGCCGACATCAGCAAGGATCCGAAGAAGCACGTGCTCGACGAGCGCACGCTCACCACGACGGTGACGTGCAACCGCACCAAGTTCGAGATCTCGCCCAACAGCTTCTTCTTCGCCGGCGAGCCGGGCGGCTACTTCGGCCTCGCGTTCGACGACATCAAGCGGCCCAAGGACACGACGCTCAAGCTCGCCAACGGCTCGATCGGCGAGGCCAAGTGGCGCGAGGACATCATCGCCCACTTCACCCGCACGCCGGTCGAGGGCTCGGGCGCCAAGCACGACAGCGGCAAGCTCGAGCTCGAGCGCGAGTTCACGCCGGCGCAGCCCGAGCGGATCAACACCCGGATCGGCTGGTACACGTCGGAGCGCCTGGTGCTGACCACCACGGGCCGCGTCACCCTCGATCACCAGCAGGCGGGCACCGATCCGATGCAGCTGCCGGCCAACTGGATCAACCAGCTGTGGCTGGTGCCCAACGTCGGCGTGGCCCAGGTGCTCAACGCCTACGGCCACATGTACATCCTGACGGCCGCGCAGCTGAAGTAAGTGATCCGCACGCCGCCGCCGCGCCCGCCGCACTCGCCGCCGCCCCGGCGGCTGACGGTGCCCCGGCCGCCGCCGGTCAAGCGCGGCCAGCTGCGGCTGACCAAGCCGCTGCGCGAGCGCATCCTGGCCGGGCACCCGTGGGTCTACGACCGCGCGGTCGGACCGACGCCGCCGGGCACCGACGCGGGCGGCGTCGTGACCGTGGTCGACGACCAAGGCGAGCTCGCCCTGGCCTACGCCGAGCCGGAGTCGCCGATCCGCGCGCGGATCCTGGCGCCCCCGGGCACCGCGCTCGACGCCGCGTGGAGCCGGGCCCGCGCCGAGGCCGCCGCGGCGCGCCGGAGCCGCGATCCGCTGCTCGCCGGCTGCACCGGCCGGCGGCTGATCCACGGCGAGGCCGACGCCTGCCCCGGCCTGGTCGTCGACGTCTACGACACCACGGCGGTCGTCGTGTTCGACGGCCCGGCGGCCCAGGCGTTCTGGCGGCCGCGCCTGGCCGACGTGCTGGCCGGCCTCGAGCGCGGCGGCGCGAGGCTCGAGCACGCCTGGCTGCGCGGCGAGCGCCGCCGGACGGCGACCGGTGGCGCGGGCTCCGCCGGCGAGGCGCTGCGCGGCGATCCGCCGGCCGAGCTGGTGATCGGCGAGGACGAGGCCCGGTTCGTGGTCGACGTCCGCAACGGCCAGAAGACCGGGTTCTTCCTCGACCAGCGCGACAACCGCCGCGCGATCCGCCGCCACGCCGCCGGCCAGACCGTGCTCAACGTGTTCTGCTACACCGGCGGGTTCTCGATCCACGCCGCGCTCGGCGGCGCCGCCCGGGTGACCTCGGTCGACATCGCCCCGCCCGCGATCGCCGGGGTCGAGCGCAACCTCGCGCTGTCCGGGCTCGCGCCGGCCGAGCACGCGTCCATGGCGGAGTCTGTCGCGATCGACGCCTTCGAGTTCTTCGCCCGCGCCGCGCGCCAGGGCCGGCGCTGGGACCTCGTCATCGTCGACCCGCCGAGCTTCGCGCCCAGCGAGCGCGCCCGGCCCGCGGCGCTGGCCGCCTACCGCAAGCTCGCCGCCGCCGCGCTCGCCGTCACCGAGCCCACCGGCCGGTTCGCGCTCGCGTCGTGCTCGAGCCACGTCACCGAGGCCGATCTGCTCGAGCTGATCGCCGGCCTGTCGGCCGAGCACGGCCCGCTCCGCCTGCGCATGGCCGCCGGCGCCGCCTCGGACCACCCGGTCCTGCCGGCGTTCCCCGAGGGGCGCTATCTGAAGTTCCTGATGTTCGATCTCGGCTAAAAAACGCGGCGTTTTTTTACGCGGCGCGCACGCGGCCGCGCCTGGCCGCCTCGGTCCGCAGCGCCGCGGCCCGGGTGTTCATCGTGCGCTCCTCGTCGTCGTCGCGATGGTCGTAGCCCAGCAGGTGGCACAGGCCGTGGGACGCCAGGTGCAGCAGCTCGCGGTACAGCCCGCGGCGGGCCTGGCGGCGCGCGGTGTCGACCGAGATCACCACGTCGCCGAGCAGCGCCGGGTGCAGCGCGCCCGCCGGGCCCTCGCGCTGGGCGAACGCCAGCACGTCGGTCGGCTTGTTCTTGCCGCGGTAGCCGCGGTTGAGCGCGTGGATCGCGGCGTCGCCGACCAGCCGCACGCTCACCTCGTAGTCGTCGCGGCCATCGCGGCGCGCCGCCGCGCGGATCATCCGGCCGAGCTCGGTCCGCAGCTGGCGCCGCTGCGCCGCCGGCAGCGTGACGTCGTCATCGACGACCAGGTCGAGGCTCATGCCGCCTGTTTAGACCAGGCGCGCCGGCCGGGTCCACACCTGGGCTCCGACGAACACGTCGAACAGGTCGTTGTCGAGCTGGCCGCGCTTGACGTCCGACGCCAGGATCTCGAGCGCCCGCTCCGTCGACATCGCCCGCTTGTACGGCCGGTCGCTCGCGGTCAGCGCGTCGTAGATGTCGGCGATGGCCATCATCCGCGCCGGCACCGGGATCTGCTCGCCGCGCAGCGCGTTGGGGTAGCCCGTCCCGTCGAGCTTCTCGTGGTGCCCGCCGGCAATGTCCGGCACGTCGCGCAGCGCGCGGCTCCACGGGATCCGGCGCAGGAAGTTGTACGAGTGGACGACGTGGCTGTTGATCTCGAGCCGCTCGGCCTCGGTCAGCGAGCCGCGCCGGATCTGCAGGCAGCCCGCCTCGCCGTCGGACAGGTACGGCACCGCCTTGCCCTCGTCGTCGCGCCAGCTCATCCCGGCGATCTCGGCGATCCGCTCGAACCCGCCCTGATCGAGCACGGTCGGCTCGTTGGACGCGAGGATGAACTTGATGATGTCGTCGAGCTCGGTGATCTTGCTCGCGATGTCGTGGTCGATGGTCGCGAGCTGGCCGATCAGCTGATCGCGCGACGCCTCCATCAGGTAGCGGACCTTGGTCTCGAGCCCCTCGATCTTGTAGCCGCGCTTGATCAGCTGGAACCGCTGCAGGATCAGCTCGCGCTCGTGCTCGTAGAGCTTCTTGGCCTTAACCAGCACGTGCTCGCGCACGCCGACCTTGCCGAAGTCGTGGAGCAGGCCGGCGTACTGGATCTGCACCAGATCGTCGTCGGAGAACCGGACCTCGCGGAAGTGACCGGAGTCGGTGTCGTTGACCGCGATCGCCAGGTTCACGGTCAGCCGAGCGACGCGGTCGGAGTGGCCCGACGTGGTCGGATCGCGCGACTCGATCGCGGTGACCGCGGCCTTGACGAAGCCGTCGAACAGCGTCTTGACCTCGCCGTACAGCAGCACGTTCTCGAGCGCGATCCCGGCCTGCGACGCCAGCGCGAAGATGTACGTCTCCGAGATCTCGTCGAACGGCACCACGCCGTCCTCGAAGTCGCTCGGCAGATCGAGCTGGATCCAGCCCTTCGCCCGCTTGTTGATCAGCTGGATCACGCCGATCACCTCGTTGCGTGCCGAGATCATCGGGACCGCGAGCACCGAGCGGGTCTGGTAGCGGTTCTTGTCGTCGAACGACCGGTCGTGGATGAAGCCCCACGGGTTATTGCCAAGGCCGGGCGGCTCGAGCGCGTACAGGTTCGGGATGTTGATCCGGTCGCTCGACAGCACGCACTGGCCGACGATCGACGTCGCCGACACCGCCATCACCGCGTTCGAGGTCGGCAGCTCGCGGCTGTCGTTCTGCGAGACCTCGAACCGCAGCCGGCGCTTGATCACGTCCTCCTCGGTGCCCTCGACGATGTAGATCGAGCCGGCGTCGGCGTTGGTCACGTCGCACGCGTGGCGCAGGATGATCGCGAGCAGCTTCTTGATGTCGCGCTCCTGCGACAGCAAGCGGCCGATCTTGATCATCATCTCGTTCTCGTGGCGCGAGCGCTCGAGCTCGAGGTCGATCGTCGCGCACGCCATGCGCTGGACGATCGCGTCGGCCCGGCCGCGCAGGGTCATCAGCAGCCGGGTCATGCCGATCGGCGTGACCACCGCCGACAGGTCGGCGTCGCCCGGCATCGCCTCGAGGTGCGCGGTCTCGAGCTCGTCGTCGCTGCCGACCAGGATCAGGCCGTAGTTGCCCGACCGGGCGCGCACCAGGTGCGGCTTGAGCTCGGCCGCGTCGGTCCACACGTTGGGCCACGCCAGGACGAGCAGCACCGGCATGCGCGAGCGCTGCGCGACGACCTCGAGCTCGATCCAGCCATCGCCCTGGCGGCGCACGCGGTAGCCAGCCATCCGCCGGTCGCGCGCGACGGCGCCGACGAGATCGTCGGGGGTGGCCACCA
>DASWOO010000191.1:0-2939 GCA_036404335.1 Kofleriaceae bacterium | reverse complement strand
CTCGCTCGCGGCGTTCCCCGACCTGGCGGCGTTCGCCGCGTTCCTCCAGGATCATGGCTTCCGGCTCGATGACACGGCCGGCTGCGGCGGCCACGGCGGCCCGGGTGGCCCGGGTGGCCCCGGCGGCTCGGGTGGGATGATCCACGGCTCGCCCGCCGCCGGCCTCGAGCAGCTCGCGACCCGCGCGAGCCTGGCGCTGGTCGAGTTCTCCGACACCGCGGCGCGGGTGCCCGGCTGCCGCTACAACGCGACCCGGCGCCACCCGCTGGCGAGCGGCGAACGGTTCGGCGGATTGTGGCCGGCCGGCAACGAGGCCGTGAACACTCCGGTCGCGGCTGCGGGGAACCCTCACGAGATCTCCCCGGTCGCGTTGTCGTGATCGGGCGCAACACCGCGGAGTAGCAGCTCACGAACCCTGTTCGGCCGCCTGGGGAGAAACCCGGACGGAAACGCTTTACCCGACGGACCCAGATCGGTAGTTTCGCGACGCTGTGAAGGTACATCTGATCGGTATCGGCGGCACCGGCATGGGCGCCGTGGCGGGCTTGCTCGCCGAGGCCGGTCACGAGGTCCGCGGCTCGGACGTCGCGGTCTACCCGCCGATGAGCGACCAGCTCGCGGCGCTCGCCGTGCCGGTCCTGACCCCGTACAGCGACGAGAACCTCGCGTGGCAGCCCGACCTGGTCGTGGTCGGCAACATCCACGGCAAGGACCACGTCGAGGTCAAGGCCGCCGAGGCCCGCGGCATCGCGCTGACGTCGTTCCCCGCCGTGATCGGCGACCGGCTGCTGACCGGCAAGCACGCCGTGGTCGTCACCGGCACCCACGGCAAGACCACGACCACGTCGCTGGTCGCCCACATCCTGGGCGAGGCCGGGCTCGATCCGTCGCTGTTCGTCGGCGGCGTGCCGGTTACCCTCGGCCGCGGCTACCGGCTGGGCCAGGGCAAGGAGTTCGTGCTCGAGGGCGACGAGTACGACACCGCGTTCTTCGACAAGGGTCCCAAGTTCCTCCACTACCACCCCGAGACGGTGATCCTCACGTCGGTCGAGCTCGACCACGTCGACATCTTCCCGTCGTTCGACGCGGTGCGCGACGTGTTCAAGAAGCTGGTCGCGGCGATCCCGCCGACCGGCCTGCTCGTGGTGTGCGGCGATCAGCCCGACGCGCTCAAGGTCGCCAAGCACGCGACCTGCCGGGTCGAGCAGTACGCGGTGAGCGACGACGGCAACGAGCCGCCGGGCAACATCACGTGGTGGGCGCAGAACTGCGAGGTCACCAAGAGCGGCCGGGTCGGGTTCGACCTCTACCGGCGGACCGCCGACAAGATCGAGCACGTCGAGCACTTCGAGACGCTGCTGGTCGGCCGGCACAACGTCGAGAACTGCGTCGCGGCGATCGCGGTGGCGCTGTCGCGCGGCGTGTCGATCGCCGACGTCCAGCGCGGCCTGGGCAGCTTCGCCGGCGTCAAGCGCCGCCAGGAGCTGCGCGGCGTGGCCGGCGGCGTCACCGTGCTCGACGACTACGGCCACCACCCGACGGCGGTGCGCGAGACCCTCAAGGCGCTGCGCAAGCGGTTCCCCCGGCGGCGGCTGATCGCGGTGTACGAGCCCCGGTCGGCGACCAGCCGGCGCAAGACGTTCCAGGGCGAGTTCGCCCAGGCGTTCGCCTACGCCGACGAGGTCGTGGTCGGCAAGATGTTCGATCCGTCGAAGATCCCGGTCGAGGACCGGTTCGACCCCGAGCGGCTCGCGCTCGACCTGCACCGCGGTGGGACCAAGGCGTCGTACGTCCCCGAGGTCGAGACCATCGTCAAGCAGCTGGCCGCCAGCGCCGCGCCCGGCGACGTGGTCTGCGTGCTGTCGTCGGGCAGCTTCGACGGCCTGCACGACAAGCTGCTCTACGCGATCGGCGACGCGATCCGGCCGGCGCGCCGCGAGGACATGGCCGCGGTCGCCGAGGTCCTGGCGTCGGTCGAGCTCGAGGAGCCGGCGCGGGTCGAGCAGGCGCCGAGCTTCTTCGTCCTGGTCAACGAGGACGGCATCGTCGGCTGCGTGTCGCTCGAGGTGCTCGGCGACGACGCCGTGCTGCGCGCCCTGGCGGTCAACCCCAAGTTCCGCGGCGCGGGCTACGGCTGGATGCTCGCCGACATGGCGGTCAGCCAGGCGCGGTGGCGCGGCGTGCGCCGGATCTACCTGCTGACCGAGAACGCGAGCGACTTCTTCGCCGCCAAGTTCGGCTTCCGCGTCGTCGATCGCTCGACCCTGTCCCGCCAGGTCGCGGCGACCGAAACCTTCGCGCGGCCGGCCGGCGCGCAGCAGATCGCCATGCGCCTCGACCTTTAGCGGCTATGCTCGGGGCGTGAGCCTGGAGTTACTCGAGACCGCGCGCGCCGCGGCCGTGGCGGCGAGCGAGCTATTGCGCGATGCGCGACCCGAGGCGGTGCGCGGCAAGACCAACCCGCGCGACCTGGTCACCGAGTGGGACCTGCGCAGCGAGGAGCTGATCCGGCGCGTGCTCGCCGAGCGCACGCCGGGCGTGCCGGTGCTGGGCGAGGAGGCGGGCGAGGCCGGGGCCGGCGGGCTGACGACGCTGCGCTGGCTGGTCGATCCGATCGACGGCACCGTGAACTTCGCGCACGGCCTGCCGCTCTGGGCGGTGTCGATCGCCATCGAGGACGCCGGCAAGCCGCTCGCCGGCGTGGTGGTCGCGCCGCGGCTCGGCTGGTGGTTCGAAGCCCGGCGCGGCGGCGGGGCGCACGACGGGCAGGGCGCGCCGCTCGCGGTCAGCGGGGTGACGGAGCTGGCCCACGCGCTGCTGTCGACCGGGTTTCCGTACGACCGGGCGACCCGGCCCGACAACAACTTCGCCGAGTGGGTGCACCTCCAGCGCAGGGCCGGGGCGTGCCGGCGGCTGGGCGCGGCGGCGCTCGATCTTTG
>DASWOO010000190.1:0-2662 GCA_036404335.1 Kofleriaceae bacterium | reverse complement strand
GTGCTCATGGCGTTCCCCGGAATCCTGCTCAACATCGCGATCGTGGCCACGGTCGCGCGCCCGGGTGTGCCGCTCACCATCGCCGCACTGTGCGCCAATGGCTGGGTCGGATATGCCCGCGTCGCGCGCGGCCAGGTGCTGGCGCTGCGCGAGCGCGATTACGTGGCCGCCGCGACGGCGCTCGGGGCCTCGAACCGCCGCATCATGTGGCAGCACCTCGTGCCCAACCTGCTCGGGCCAGCGATGGTGCAGATGTCGTTCGGGCTCGGCGCCGTGATCTTGATCGAAGCGTCGCTGTCGTTCCTCGGCATCGGCCCGCAGATCGACTACACGTGGGGCGCGATGCTCGACCAGGCGCGCAACTTCCTGTGGAACTCGAGCTGGGTCCGGGTCTACGCCGTGGTCCCCGGCGCGGCGATCACCTGGGTCGTGCTCGGCGCCAACCTGTTCGGCGACGGCCTGCGCGACCGGCTCGATCCCCGCCAGCGCGGCCGGGCCTGACGCGATGTGCACGATGCTTGCAGTTTTGCCGGTATCGCCATGGCCGACGTGCGTGCTGCCAGCTCCCGCGACCGCTCCCACCTGCTCGACCTGATCCGCGAGATGATCCCCGGCGTCGACGCCGAGGCGCGCTGGCGGTGGCTGTACGACAAGAACCCGGGCGGCGAGGCGCTTACCTGGATGGCCGAGGCCTCGGGCGAGGTCGCCGGCTGCACGTCGTTCTTCCCGTTCCGGCTATGGCTCGACGGCGAGGAGGTCCGCACCGCGCTCGGCGGCGACGGCTACGTCCGGCCGGCGTTCCGGCGCGGCGGCGTCGGCTTCGCGCTGCACTACGCCTCGCGCAACGCGATGGCCCAGCAGCGCATCGGTTGCATGTACGGCGCGCCCGGCGCGATGAACGTCACCCCGCTCAAGCACGGCGGCTCGCGCGAGCTCGGCCACGTCGCGCGCTGGGTCCGGCCGATCCGGCTCGGCAAGCGCGGCGGCGCCCTCGCCAACCTGCCGCTCGCGGTCCCGCCCGGCGTCTCGGTGCTCGAGCCGATGCGGCCGCACGACGAGCGCATCGACCGGGTCTGGGCTGCGGCGCGCGAGACGCTCCGGCTGTCGGCGGTGCGCGACGCCGCGTTCTATACCTGGCGGTTCCTGTCCGCCCCGGCCGGCCGCGAGCCGGCGTTTGTCATCATGCGGCGCGGCGTGCCGATCGGCGCGTGCGCCTACGAGCTGACCGACGGCGGCCGGGTCCTGCGCATCCTCGATCTCGTCACCGTGCCGGGCGCGTGGCACACGGGGCTCCGGGCGATCCTGCGCCACGCGCTGGCGCAGACCCGGGCGAGCACCGTCGACATGAAGCTGTTCGCGCTCGATGGCCGGCGCCGCCACATGTGGCGCTCGGGGTTCCTCGAGCGCGAGAGCAAGCCGTTCCTCTGCATGATCCCGCCCGACGGTGACCGCCGGTTCCTCGACCCCGATCGCTGGTTCTATACCGGCGCGGATTCCGACCTGGATACGATCGACTGATTCGCGATAGTGTGCGCCGGACATGGCGCGATCCCGTGAGTCTGCATTCTTCGGCCATCCGATCGGCCTGTCGACGTTGTTCTTCACGGAGATGTGGGAACGGGCGTCGTACTACGGCATCCGCGCCCTGCTGATCCTGTTCATGACCGCGGCGCCGGCGGCCGGCGGGCGCGGCATGACCCCCACCGCGGCCGGCACGGTGATGGCGCTGTACCTGTCGTCGGTGTATCTGCTGTCGCTGCCCGGCGGCTGGATCGCCGACCGGTTCCTCGGCCAGCGCAACGCCACGGCATTCGGCGGCATCGGTATCGCCGCCGGCAACGCGCTGCTCGCGCTGCCGATCGAGGCCGGGTTCTACCCGGGCCTGGTGCTGATCGCGATCGGCACCGGCCTGCTCAAGCCCAACATCTCGACGATGGTCGGCCAGCTCTATGCGCACGACGATCCGCGCCGCGACGGCGGCTACACGATCTACTACATGGGCATCAACATCGGCGCGTTCCTCGCGCCGCTCGGCTGCGGCTACTTCGCGCAGAGCGCCGGGTTCCGCGCGTTCCTGATCGGCCACGGCGTGGATCCCAACTGGGGCTGGCACTTCGGGTTCGCCGCGGCGTCGATCGGCATGATCATCGGCGTGATCCAGTACCTGTCGATGCAGGGCTGGCTCAGCGAGGCCAGCCGCCACCCGACGGTGCCGACCGACCCGGCGCGCGCGGCCCGCGACCGCACGGTGCTCGCGGCGATCGTGATCGGCCTGATCGCGGTCGGCGCCGTGTTCGCGTTCGCCGGCATCGACGCCGAGACCATCGTCAACGTGTTCGGCGTCGGCCTGGCGATCCTCGCGGTGCTGCTGTTCACCGGCCTGATGCGCTCGCTGTCGCCGTCGGAGCGCAAGAAGATGACCGCGGTCATCGTCCTGTTCCTCGGCTCGATCGCGTTCTTCGGCATCTTCGAGCAGGCGAGCACGACCCTGTCGCTGTTCGCCGAGAACTTCACCGAGCGTCGGTTCCTCGGCTTCGACTTTCCGGCGAGCTACTACCAGTCGGTCAACAGCGTGTTCATCATCCTGCTCGCGCCGCTGTTCGCCGCGATCTGGGTGAAGCTCGGCAAGGCCGGGCGCGAGCCGACCAGCGTGGTCAAGTTC
>DASWOO010000189.1:0-5028 GCA_036404335.1 Kofleriaceae bacterium | reverse complement strand
ACGTTGCGCCGCAGCACGAAGATGTTGCCGTCGCCGGTGTGGACGTCGCGCAGGTACTTGGCGCGCGCGGTCAGCGTGGCCTTGTGCTCGCGATCGAACGTGCGGTTACCGAGCGCGTAGTACAGGCCGCTGAGCACGCCGCTCTGCGCGATCCGGTCGTACGTCGCCGCCCGGGCGAGCGACATCCGCGCGCCGACCGGTGACTGCGCGAGCTTGAGCCTCGCGCCGCGCAGGTAGTCGTACGCCCCGGACGGCAGCGCGCGGTGGAGCAGGCCCTTGAGGCCACTCCGTTTGTAGACCACCGACTTTTCGTCGGCGACGAACCGCTGTTCGAGCTTCATCGGCACGGGAGCATCTCCTGGTCGCTTAGGGCGTCGTGAACGACACCGGGTTGGTCAGGTGACCGTCGTTATCGCCGCTGTCGACCGCCTGGACCTCGACGCGGTAGGCGGTCTTGGCCGTCAGCTTGGCGAGCTGGACCGACACCACCGGCGGCAGCGTGGTCGCGACCTGGACGAACGCGCCGCCCTTGGTCGACAGGAACACCTTGTAGCTGGTCGCGCCGGCCACCTGGTTCCACTTGACGTTGGCACGGGGGCCGGCGACGACCGACGCGGTCAGCCCGGTCGGCGCGGCGAGCACGTCCGGCGTCGTGGCGGTGACCTCGTTCGACGTCGAGTACGGCAGGCCGCCGGTCGTCGTGCGCACGAACCAGGTGTACGTGGTCAGCGGGCTCAGGTGCTGGCCGACGAACGACAGCAGGTTGCCCGGGACGCTGGTGAAGTACTGCTCGTTGCCCGCGGCGGTGCCCTTGTACAGGTAGTACTGGTCGACGCCCGGGACCGCGGTCCAGCTGATCGTCTCGGTGCTGGCGTTCTGGACGGTGATCCGCGCGGTGGTCGCCGGCGGGATCTTGCCCAGGAGCGCGACCTCGGCGGCGGTCAGCGCGCGCGAGTAGATCGAGATCTCGTCGAGGTTGGCCGCGCCGCCGTTGCACAGCGCGCCGAACGACAGCGGCACGCTGTTGGTCAGCGAGTTGCGCGGGGTGAAGCTGCGGCTCGAGGTCTGCACGCCGTTGATGTAGGTGAGCAGCGTGCCGGTGCCTTCGGCGTAGCTGAACGCGACGTGGGTCCAGACGTTGGCCGCGAGGGTGAAGCCGAACGGCGCGGTCGCGCCATTGCTGGTCAGGGTGACGCCGCCGGTCGCGCCCTGGCTGAGCTTCCACGCAGTCTGGGTGCAGCCCGCGGTGGCGATGCCGGCGAGGTCACCGGTGGCGCCGCGCAGCTTGACCCACGCCGAGAGCGTGTAGTCCGCGCCGGCGAACCGGAACGCGTTGTTGCCGGCGACCGTGGCCGCCGTGCCCGCGGCCGGGCCGACCAGCACCGAGGCGTTGGCGACGTCGACCGGCGGCAGGCCCGCGGTCGAGAACGTGCCACCGGTCAGGGTCGCGTCGCGGCCGTGGCCCGAGCGGTCGACCGACCTCGTGCCGGTGCGCTCGTCGAACTTCCAGTAGCCCTCGAGGCCCGGGATGACCGTCGTCGCCGAGACCGGTGGGCTCGAGCGCGGCGACTCGCCGCTGGGCGCGACCGCGCTGACCGTGAACAGGTAGGTCGTCGCCGACAGCAGATTGGCGATCGTGGCGGTGGTCGTCGGCGCGGTGACCGTGGCGACCAGGCTGTAGACCGGGTTGGCGTTCTGCTGCGCCATGTACACGTGATAGACGGTCGCGCCGCTGACCGCGTTCCACGACACGGTGATGCGCGAGGACGAGATCGCCACCGCGGTCACGCCGGTCGGCGCGGCGGTCTGCGACTGGCCGGGCGTGGTCGCGCACGACTCGTTGGACTTGCCCGAGACCTCGTTGGCGCTGTTCAGCGTCCGGATGTCCCAGCAGTACTGCTGGCCGGGCGTCAGGTTGGTCGAGATCCACGTGGTCTTGTTCGGGGGCACCGAGGTCAGCGTGGTCTCGGCGCCGGGCGCGGTGCCGCGATCGACGATGTAGTACTGCAGATCGCCGGGCACGGCGTTCCAGGTCACGTCGATCCGGGTCGGGCTGACCGCGGTCGCCGTGACGTTGGTCGGCGGCGGCAGCGCCAGGTTCTCGGTCGCGGTGCTGAGATCGGGCTCGACCTCGTCGCCAGAATTATCGCCGGTGATGCAGCCATTCAGCGCGAACAGCACGCACACGGCGAGGGCAGTTCTCGAGCTCCGATTGCCTATCATGATCATGTCCTTGTTAGGTCGCGGCCACAGGACAGTCGTCCCCAGGCACAGCTGTCGGGCTTATCATAGATCCGACGAGGCGGAGGGATCGTCTTGCGATCATTGGCCGGCCTCACGCTGTGACTCGAGCGCACGCCACCGCTGCTCGAGGCGATCCCGCGTCGCGCGCGCAATCCACGCGCCGGCAGGGCCGAGCGCGAGTAGACCGCGAAGCGCCCAGACCTTGGGGTTCTTCCGGGTTAGCTGGGGATACGCGGCGAGGCCGAAGTGCACGCTGCGCTGTGCGTGGGCGCGCTTGCCGCTGGCCAGGGCCAGGAACCCGCGCAGCGCGATGTCCTGCTCGACGAACGCGGCCGCGAGCTGCTGCTTGTCGAGCCCGGCCTTTCGGTGGACCTCGTCGGGCAGGCTGAACGTCGAGACGTACTCGTCGACCAGGAACTTGAGCGCGCCCGACCGCGCCTACTGCGGCCCCTGGCCGCCGTCGTGGACCCGGTAGTCGAACAGCGGCGCGTCGATCACGTAGATCGTCTCGGCGACGCCGAGCAGCTTCCACAGGAACCACTTGTCGGGGTTGACCAGCTTGCCGCCGCTGTAGCCGCCCATCGCGTCGTGCAGCGCGCGCGGATAGCACGTGGTCGCGAACGGCAGCGGCGTGCGGAGCAGCTCGAGCGAGCGGCGCAGCATCTCGGCCGCCGGCATCGACCGCACCGGGTGGCCGATCGCAGCCGACAGCGCCGGCTCGTCCACCGCGCCGCGCCACAGCTTGGGATCCGGATCGCGCCGGCCGGTGCGGTTGCCGGCCGCGTCGATCACCCACGTCGCCGCGCCCCAGATCGACGTGTGCGCGCGGTCGCCGAGCGCGGCCGCGAGCTGCTGGTAGGCGGCGATCGCGCCGGGCTGCATCCGGTCGTCCGACGACAGCAGCAGCATCAGCGCGCCGCGCGCCATCTGCGCGACCCGCTCGAGGTTGGGCGCGAACCCGACGTTGCACGGGTTGACCTCGACCCGGACCCGCGGATCGCCGAGGCCGCGGACCTGGGCGACCGAGTCGTCGGTGCTGGCGTTGTCGGCGACCACGACCTCGAGATCCGCGGGCGCCTGGACCAGCACGCTCTGGATCGTCTCGACGATGTAGCGCGCGTAGTTGTAGTTCGGGATCATCACCGACAGCGACGGAGACAGCGACGGAGACGGCGTCATGCGCGCCCCGCCTGCTGCAGCCGCGGGATCAGCGCCTCGGTGATCCGCGCGCGCGCCGCGACGATCCGGGTCTCGACCTCCTGCACCGCCGCGCTATCGGCCCCGCGCATGCCGACCGCGGCGTCGATCGCCTGCTGGACCCAGCCCGGCTGGGTCGGCTGGATCACCTGGCGGTCGAAGCCGAGCTCGGCGAACAACCCCGAGATCTTGAACGACGGGCCCTCGATCGGGATCACCGGCGTGCCGGCGACCATCGCCAGGATGCTGGTGTGCATCCGGCTCGACACCACGAACTCGAAGCCGCCGAGCATCGCGCAGTAGCGGTCGTAGTCGAGGCCCTTGCCCTCGAACGGCACCTCGACCCGCTCGCGGACCCGGGCGTAGAACGCCTCGTCGGCCGGGACCTCGTTGGACACGAACACGACGTCGAAGCCCTTGGCCTTGAGCCCGGCGATCACGTCGACCCACAGGCTGGCGCGGTCGCTCCACGACGCGGCCGGGGCGTGGACCGCGATCGCGACCCGGTTGGCGACGGGCTTCCTGCCCGCCGGCCGCGCGGTCATCAGCGCCAGGTCGGGCGTGACCAGCACGTTGGCCAGGTCGCCGCCCATCGCCTTGAACGTGGCGATGCTCTTGTCGTCGCGGAACCCGACGAGGTCGAGGTCCTTGTAGATCCGCGGGATCAGCTTGCGCAGGGTCGGGTCGTTGACGTCGAGCGTGTGGTTGACGATCGCGGTGTGCCGGCCGAGCTTCTTGGCGACGTGCGCGTCGAGCAGGTGATAGAACGCCGGCGCCGGGTTCTCGGGGAAGAACTCGCCGGCCGGGTTCACGACCACGAGCTGGGCACGCTGGATCGCGGCGAGCCGCTTGCGATAGTCCTCGCGGTAGCGCCCCGCGCGCGCGGCCCACTTGCGCAGGTTCAGCCGCTTGCGCAGCGCCGCGAACATCGGCTCGGGGGTGATCGCCTCGGACAGCTGGATCCGCGGCGGGCCCTTGGGCGCCGAGATGAAGCCCGGGCCGGGCGCGAGCTTAGCGAGCTGGCTCGACATCTCGTCGAACAGCCGGAACGGGTCGCGCGCGTGCTGCAGCTGGTCGAACGTGTACTGCGCGACGTGCGACGGCCGGCGCTCGAGCGCGCGGACCTGGGCGCCGGGGAACGCCTCGGCGAGCATCGCGGCCCACGCCGACGACAGCGCCTGGTTGCCCTTGTTGTTGGTGCGGATCCGGGTGATCAGCAGGACTTCCGCGGGGACTTCAGCAGAATGACTCATACAGGGACGGCCTCTGGCGACGCGAGCGCGTTGCCGCTGGGAGCAGGCGCCGGCGCAAGCTTGGCCTTGCGCGCGGCCAGGACCTTGTCGGCGGTGAGCTGCTTCACGCACACGAAGGTCGCGAACAGGATCCAGACCAGGGTGGAGCGCAGGCCCTGGTGCGCGACGGTATAGCTCAGGGTCGGCAGCAGGAGGATCCACATGCGCAGCGACGATCGCTCGGCGATCCGGAACAGGAACACGGCGAACATGACGACGCCGACGATGCCGTAGCAGAAGAAGATCGTGCCGAGCGACGAGTGGATCTCGGTCGCGCCGATCATCGTGGTCTCCT
>DASWOO010000188.1:0-4100 GCA_036404335.1 Kofleriaceae bacterium | reverse complement strand
GCCGCCGGGGATCAAGCCCGACGATCGCGGCGATCACTCCAAGGGCACGCACGGCCCGCAGATGGATCTGATCTTCCGCGCGCCGGCCAAGAAGTCCGCCGACGCCGACCCCGACACGCGCCCGCCGGTCTGACGCACGCCCGGGCACGAAAAACGCCAGCTGCTTTGCAGGCAGCTGGCGAGCGCATCTGGAGGGATGCGGCCCCGGGTAACGGGATCAGGCGATCGCGAGGTCGGCGATCGGCGAGTCGCCGGTCAGGTTCTGCAGACAGCGGACGAGGTGCGCGCGGATCTTGTGCTTCTTCGAGTACACGGTCTTGAGGCTGATCTGCATCTCGGCCGCGATCTCGTCGGCCTCCATGCCGCGCTGGTAGTACAGCTCGACGAACGTGCGGTCCTTGTCGGTGAAGTCGGACAGCAGCGTGTTGAGGTGCTCCCAGCGCTCCTTCTCGATCAGCTCGTCGAGCGGGGTCCGGTCGCACTCCTCGTGCGGGTCGAGCACGCCGTCGACCTTGTCGAGCAGCGGGCGGCGGCCGGCGCCGCGCAGGAAGTCATAGGCGGCATTGACCGAGATCATGCCGATCCACGAGCCCAGCTTGGTGCCGCGAGCCGGGTTGTAGATCCGCAGCTTGTGCATGTCCTCACGGACCAGCTGCATCATGACGTCGGCGTAGATCTCGTCGAGGTCGGCGCTCGACAGGCTCGGCGCGTACTTCAGGGTGACCTTGGTGATGCAGCGATAGATCAGCGGCCGGTAGCGGCGGACCAGCTCGGCCCAGCCGCGGGCATCGCTTCGGAGGACGCATCGCAGCAGCTCCCGATCCGACCAGTCCCCAGGATTTTTCGATACGCGCGTCGCGAGAAGAGCCATGTGCATTCCCTCCGTCCGACGCTTAAAGCAACCTCGATGCCCACTGCTAACTACCTGAGAATACTGTGCGCGAACAGCGTGGCGCCGGCGCACTCCACCATTGTTTGGTGAAATCGACCAGGTCGGGGAAGAAGCCCAACCCTTGGGTCGTAATATCACTCCGGAGTAGGCGACAAGTGCGCTGGTGTAGGTAGCGCGGGGCGTCAGAGAGGTCGGGTCACGACTTCGCGACGGCCGCGTCCCAGCGCTGCAGGTGCTCGGCGATCCGGCTGCGATCGGCCGTGGGCACGAACCGGCGCTGCTCGCGCCAGGTGGTCTTCACCTCGTCCTGGTCCCGCCACACGCCGGTGCCGAGGCCGGCGAGGAACGCCGCGCCCAGCGCCGTGGTCTCGACCAGCTCGGGCCGGGCGATCTCGACGCCGAGCACGTCGGCCTGAAACTGCATCAGCAGATCGTTGGCCGAGGCGCCGCCATCGACCTTGAGCACCGTCAGCGGGTGGCCGGCGTCGCGCTCCATCGCGCGCAGGATGTCGACGTTCTGCAGCGCGATGCCCTCGAGGGTCGCGCGCGCCAGGTGGGCCCGGGTCGAGCCGCGGGTCAGCCCGGTGATCGAGCCGCGCGCGTCGGGCCGCCAGTGCGGTGCGCCGAGCCCCGCGAACGCCGGCACGACGATCACGCCGCCGGAGTCGGGGACGCTGGCCGCGAGCTGCTCGACCTCGGCGGCGGAGCCGAAGAACTGCATGCTGTCGCGCAGCCACTGGACGGCGGCACCGGCGATGAACGCCGAGCCCTCGAGCGCGTAGCGCAGCTCGCCGGTCGCCAGCTGCCACGCCACGGTGGTGACCAGGCCGGCGTCCGACGCGATCGGCTGGTCGCCGGTGTTCATCAGGATGAACGCGCCGGTGCCGTAGGTGCACTTGGCGTCGCCCGGCGCGAAGCACGCCTGGCCGAACAGCGCCGACTGCTGGTCGCCGGCGAGGCCCGCGATCGCGATGCCGTCGGCCAGGCCGGGCACGCCCCGGGTGGTGCCGACCGTGCCCGACGACGGCACGACCTTGGGCAGCACGGCGCGCGGCACGCGGAGCAGCTCGAGCAGGTCGTCGGCCCAGTCGAGGCTGCGCAGGTCGAACAGCAGGGTGCGCGACGCATTGGTCACGTCGGTGGCGTGGACCGCGCCGCCGGTCAGCCGCCACAGGAGGTACGCGTCGATCGTGCCGAACGCCAGGTCGCCGGCGTTCGCCGCCGCGGCGGCGCCGGGCACGTGCTGCAGCATCCAGTCGAGCTTGGTGCCGGCGAAGTACGGGTCGATCGGCAGGCCGGTGCGGGCGCGGAGCTCGGCCGCGTGGCCGGCCGCGGTGAGCTCGGCGCAGCGCGCGGCGGTGCGCCGGTCCTGCCAGACGATCGCGTGGTGGACCGCCGCGCCGGTCCTGCGGTCCCACAGCACCGTGGTCTCGCGCTGGTTGGTGATGCCGATCGCCTGGATGCTCGATGGCTCGATCCCGGCGAGCGCCTGGTCGAGCGCGGCGCAGACCGACGCCCAGATGTCCTCGGGGTCGTGCTCGACCCAGCCCGGCTGCGGATAGATCTGGCGAAACTCGCGGTAGCCGCGGCCGCGCACGGCCAGGCGCTCGTCGAGGACGAGCACGGTCGATCCGGTGGTGCCTTGGTCGATCGCGATCACGTGGCGCATGGCGTCAGGTCCTTGGCTGGCGTTGTCCGGTGTGGCTTCGAATGAACTCGCGGACCTCGGCGGCGACCAGGTCGCGCTCGACGTCGATCGCGATCAGGTGGTAGCTGCGCGGCAGGATCCGCAGCCGCCGCGCCCGGGCGCGCCGCGCGATCCGCAGGGCGCAGTCGACGGGCGCGGTGTGATCGTGGCTGGCGTGGACGACCAGCACCGGCGCCATGATCCGCGGCAGCTCGGCGTCGACCACCGGCATCAGCGCTAGCAGCTCGCCGAGCGCGCGGGTCGGCACCACCCGGTAGCTCGGGTTCTCGGCCTTGGCCGCCGGGTCGCGGACGTCCGAGCCGCCGAGCTTGGGCAGGCGCGGCGCCCAGCGCAGCAGCCGCTCGCGGGTGGGCGCATGTGGGCTGGTCAGCCACGTCGCGACCCGGCCGCCGAGCCCGTCGAGCCACAGCGGGGCCGCGAGCGACGCGACGGCGCTGATCCGGTCGCCCAGCGCCGCGGCGACGTGGAGCGCGAGCAGGCCGCCGAGCGACTGGCCGACCACGGCGACGCGTCGGTGTCGCTCGCACATCGCGCGGACCTCGCGCTCGACGGTGTCCGCCCAGTCCTGCCAGCGCGTGCGGTCCAGATCGTCGAGCGAGGTGGTGTGGCCGGGCAGGGCGGGGCCACGCACCGACATGCCATCGGCGGCCAGCGCCTGGCCCAGGTAGCGCATCTCGTAAGGTGATCCAGTGAAGCCATGGATGCACACCACACCGACATCGTCCGCACGACCGACGAAGTCGAAGGGATCACCAAGAGCCACGCCGCGTGCGTATCACACGGCCATATTCATTGACAGGTCGGGGGGGTTACGGTGAGATCCGAAAGCAACGCGATCACCATAGGTTGGATCGCAGTTGGCGCATGAGCGAGTGGAAGACACGCATCACGAAGGTCCAGCCCGTCAAACCGGCGCGGGAAGCGGGAGATGCATGCCTGGTCCTCATCTATCCGCCCGGCCCGGACATGGGCAAGCGGTTCCCGCTGCAGCGCAACGAGATCGTCCTCGGCCGCGGCGCGGATTGTGACATCCAGGTCGATCGCGACTCGGTGTCGCGGCGCCACGCGCGGGTGTTCCGCAACGGCGAGGCGTGGTGGGTCGAGGATCTGCAGTCGACCAACGGCTCGTACGTCAACGACGTGCCGGTCACCAAGTCGGCGCTGCGCGACGCGGACTTCCTGAAGATCGGCGCGGCGATCTTCAAGTTCCTCTCGGGGACTGGCGTCGAGGCCAGCTACCACGAAGAGATCTACAAGATGACGATCATCGACGCGCTGACCGGCGCGCACAACAAGCGGTACTTCCTCGAGTTCCTCGAGCGAGAAATCGCGCGCTGCGCCCGGTACCGGCGGCCGCTGTCGCTGCTGATGTTCGACATCGACCACTTCAAGGCGATCAACGACAAGCACGGCCACCTGACCGGCGACTACGTGCTGCGCGAGATGTCGCGGCGGCTGCTCGGCCGGGTCCGGCGCGAGGAGCTGCTCGCGCGCTACGGC
>DASWOO010000187.1:0-11908 GCA_036404335.1 Kofleriaceae bacterium | reverse complement strand
GACGAGGCCACGCGGCTCAACGATCAGGTGCTCGCGTCCGACCGCGTGCACCTGGGCCCCAAGCACCCCCGGACGATCGGCGACCTGAGCTCGGGCGGCATGCTGCTGTTCCGCGCCGGCCGCTATGCCCAGGCCGCGACCCAGCTCAAGGCCGCGCTCGCGCTCGAGGAGGAGGTCTCGGGCCCGACCTCGGACCGCGCGGCGCAGCTCGGCGGCGCGCTCGGCAGCGCGTACATGGCGCTCGGCCGGATGGCCGACGCCGAGCGCCGCTACCGCGCGACGGTCGAGGTGCTCGCGAGCCGCCGGCCGGCGTCGGACTTCGAGGTCCGCGGCCAGCGCATGAACCTCGCCGCGGTGCTGATCCTGCTCGGCCGCTACGCCGACGCCGAGGCCCAGCTCGACGCGCTGGTCGCCGCGGCGCGGGCCGCGTCCGATGACGAATCGCTGGGCCTCGCGCTGCAGAACCTCGCCGAGGCGCTGACACGCGACGGCAAGCACGCCCGCGCGCTCGCCGCGTGCCGCGAGGCGCTGGTCCACGACGAGAAGGCGTTCGGCGCCTCGTCGCGGCGCGGCGCCGAGGCCTACGCCACGCTCGGCACGATCCACGTCGCGCTCGGTCAGCCCGACCAGGCGGCCGAGGCCTACGCCCGGTCGATCGACCTGTTCGAGCACGTGGTCGGCGTGGACACCGCCGAGCTCGGCGATCCGCTGACCGCGCTGGGCGAGCTGCGGCTGACCCGCGGCGATGCCCCGGGCGCCCGGGCGTTGCTCGAGCGCGCGGTCAAACTGTCGGCCGGCGGCGACCCGGTCGACTTCGCGCGCAGCCGGTTCGCCCTGGCGCGCGCGCTGCTCGCGCTGCACGACCCGGCGGCGGCGCGGACCGAGGCGAGCGCGGCGGCGGGCCTGTTGCGCGGCGCCGGCGACCGGGCCGCGGCGCGGCGCGCACAGGTCGAGGCCTGGCTCGCCGCCCACCCCTGACCGGTGCCACGAGCTGCGGCGCCGGCCGTCCCTGGCACCTGGCTTCGCCGGCCATCGCGAGGGTATCCTCACGGCGTGTCCGAGCTTGCCCGCGAGCTCCTCGCCCTGCTCGGCGAGGCCGCACCCGCCGATCTGGCCGCCGCGATCGACGCCGGCCTCGCCCGGGTCCGCGCCCGCTGGCCCGACGCCCCGCCGCCCGGCACCGACTTCATCCGCCATGTCGTGGAGCGCGCCCGGCGGCAGCCCGACCTCGCCGCGGCGCTGCCCCGGCTGCGGCTCGACGACGCGTTCCTCGCGTGGTGGGCCGGCGGCGGCGACGCGCGCGCGATCGCCGCGTTCGAGGCCGCGCACGCCGCCCTGCTCGACCGCCTGCTCGCCCGGTTCCACCGGCTCGACGCCGACGAGCTGCGCCAGCAGCTGCGGATCAAGCTGTTCACCGGCGCGCCGCCGCGGATCTTCGACTACGCCGGGTTCGGCTTCCTCGAGAACTGGCTCAAGGTCCTCGCCGCGCGGACCTTCCTCGACGCCGCGCGCGCCGCCGGCCGCACCCGCACCGACGACGTCCCCGACGAGCTGCTGCTCGAGCTCGCCGCGCCGGGGGGCCACCCCGGCGACGCCGCCGCCCGCGCCGAGGTCGTGGCCGCGATCAAGCGCGCGCTCGAGGTCGCGATCCTCGGCCTCGCCGGGCGCGAGCGGACGTTCCTGCGCCACGTCACCGTCGACGGCCTGACCCTCGATCAGGTCGCGGCGACCTACCAGGTCCACCGCGTCACCGTCGCCCGCGCGCTCGCCGCCGCCCGCGCCCAGCTCCACACCGCGACCCGCGCGCGCGTCGTCGCCGAGCTCGGCGTCGCGCCCGAGCGCCTGGCGAGCGCGCTCCGGCTGCTCGACAGCCAGATCGACCTGTCGCTCCAGCGGCTGTTCCCCGAGCCCACGATGTAGCGGCCACCCGGGAGGGGTGCGACACCTCCCGGGCGCGGTCTGCACCTCCGCCGGCGCGCGCGGCGTCCGGACGGACATGACCGCCTCCCGCGCCGCCTGGCCGTGTGTGTTCCTCAGCCTCGCTGGCTGTTACTTCCAGTACCCGCACGACCTCAAGCGCAACCCGCCGGCGCGCGCCGGCAACGCGCAGATCGAGCTCCACGACCACGAAGAGCACTACGACGAGCCCTGCAAGAAGAACCTCGAGGGCTGCTTCGTCCGCCACGGCGAGCTGGTCCGCGAGATCGAGTACACGCGGACGTCCGCGACCTACGACGGCAAGCCGATCACCCGCGGCCAGGTCAGCTCGCTCGCCGAGCCGGCGCGCCAGGCCAAGGCCTACGCCGAGATGGAGAAGCACCTGTCGACCTGCAAGCTGTCGCTGATCCCGTCGGCCGTGTTCGCCGCGGGCGCGGCCGCCGACCTCGCCGGCTTCGTGGTCTACGACGCGACGCAGAGCGACAGCGTGAAGAACGTCGGCCTGTACATGCTGCTCGGCGGCGTGGTCGCGATGGCCGTGGGCGCCGCGCTGAGCTACCCGATCGGCGGCTACGCGTGCAACCGCGGCCGGGACGCCGCGTACGATGGCCAGATCATGAACGACGACTCGGAGGCGTGGAACACCGTCCCGAGCCGGAACGCCGACGCCAAGCTCGAGCGCGAGCGCGAGCTGCGCGCGGCGGTCGCGAGCTTCAACGCCGGCGCCGGCGAGGCCCCGCACGAGGACACCGCCGCGGCCGAGCCGGCGCCCGCGCCCGCCGCCGCGCCCAAGGCGGTCGCCGGCAACGTGCACGACGCGCTCGCCGCGGCCGGGAAGTTCTCGACCTTCCTCCGGCTCGCCGAGTACGCCGGCCTCGACGAGCTGGCGAGCAGCGAGCACCTCGTGGTGTTCGCGCCGACCGACGCGGTGTTCGCCTCGGCGCCGAACTTCGACCTCGACAAGCTGCTGCGGGGCAAGACCAAGGCCCAGCGCCACAAGCTGAACGTCGAGATGCAGCGCTACTTCACCGACGACGGCTCGTCGCTCGACGAGCTCGTCACCCGCGGCAAGGTGTCGAGCAGCGGCCTGCGGGTCAGGCGCAAGGGCAGCGTCGTGCTGGTCGACGATTACCCGGTGGTCGACCAGCCGCTCGCCGCGAGCAACGGCACGATCTATCCGCTCGGCCCGAAGTGAGCGCGGCTAGCTGAGCCGCTCGCGGACCCGCTCGGCCTTGGTGCGCAGCCGGTTGGCGAGCTCGGTGCGACCCAGGGTCTGGGCCCGGCCGGCGCCGAGCCCGAGCCAGTGCACCGCGCGCCCGGTCGACCCGGCGGCGAGGAACGCGCGGCTGGCCGACAGCGCGACCGCGACGTCGCCGCGATCCTCCTCGTGGCGCTTGGCGAACAGCGCCTCGGCCTCCTCGAGCTTGCCGGCGCGCACGTAGAAGTCGGCGAGCCCGTCGCTGACCGCGCCGACCCGCTCGCCGCCGCCCGGCACCTGGCCGATCGCCTGCGCGTACGCGGCGGCGAACGCCTCGTAGGCCTCGACCGTGCGGCCGAGCTGGCCCTGGCCGAGCGAGACCAGCAGCTCGAGGAACGGCGCGTAGAACACGTAGCCGTCGATCGCGCAGCCCAGCACGCCGATCACCTCGTCGAGCCCGAGCGCGTCGGCCTGCTGCGCGGCGGCCGCCAGGGTCGCGGCCTCGATCGCAACGCCCGAGCCGGCGAACCGCGCGCGCGCCGCGTCGAGGCCCTGGTCGCGCACGATCTGCGAGACCCGCTCGGCCCGCGCGACGTGCTCGGTGACGCCGCGCCAGTCGAGCGACGGCGAGTCGGCCGGCGCGGGCGGCGCCACGAAGTCCGGCGCGAAGTGCTCGGCGTAGCTCGCGCCATGGGCCGTCAACGCCTGGCGAGCCGACGCGATCTCCTCGGCGGACAACCAGCTGATGCGCATCCCCCGAGCCTACCAGGCCGGCGCGCCGGGAGGAAACCGGCCCGAGCTGCTAGGCAGGCTAGGGCTTGGTCGACTTCTTCGCCGGCGGCTTGCCGGGCTTGGCGGGCGCCGCGCCGAGCGAGCCGAGCTCTTCCTGGACGCGCTTCTCGCTGCCGGCGTTCTTGCCCTTGCTGAGCTCGAGGTACTTGTTGAACGCCGCGATCGCCTTGTCGTTGTCCTTGTCCTGCTTGTACATGAAGCCCAGATCGAACCAGCCATCGGCGTTGGCCGGGTCGAGCGAGGTGCACGTCTCGTATTCGGTGATCGCCTGCGGGATCAGATCTGGGTTCTTCTCGGTCTGCCGGCGATACGCGACCGCCAGGTTGCAGTGGAAGCCGGCCTCGTTCGGCGACAGCTCGATCGCCTTCTGGTACGCCTTGACCGCGTCGGCGTCGCGCTTGGCGAAGCGATACGCGGTGCCGAGGTTGTTCACCATCTGCGCGTCGGTGGGCTTGATCCGCACCGCGGCCTCGAGGTCGGTGACCGCGCCCGCCGCGTCGCCCTTCTGGCGGCGGACGGTGCCCAGGTTGCCGCGGATCTCGGCGTCGTTGGGGTCGATCTGGCTCGCCGTCACCAGCGCCTGCAGCGCCTTGTCGAGCTGGTTGGTGTGGTAGTAGGCCATGCCGAGGTTGCCCCAGACGACCTTGTCCTTCTTGAAGCCCTCGACGGCGTGCTCGTACGCGGTGACCGACTTGGCGTAGTCCTTGTGGGCGGTCTTGTACAGGTTGCCGAGCGACGCCCACGCGCTGTAGTGGTGCGGGTTGGCCGCGACCGCGTGCTCGAGCGCCTCGATCGCCTCGTCCGCCTTGCCCTCTTGCTTGTAGGCGAGGCCCTGCTTGTAAAACGCGTCGGCGTCCTCGGCGTGCGCCACGCGGGGCGCGGCGAGCCACAAGCTGGAGGCGAGTCCAGCAGACAACAGAATCCGGGCGATGGCGGCCATGTTCCTCCGACCGCCATGCTAGCCCGGAAATTCACGCCCCGGCGGCGCCGGGCGCCGGCATCTGCGCCGCGGCCGCGTCGCCCAGCTCCAGCTCGGCGAGCGCGTCGCCGCTCGCGGTCACGTCGTGCGACAGCGCCTCGAGCTGGCTGACCTCGGGCGAGCCGTCGCGCGCCGCCCGCGCCGCGGTCAGATCGGTCGCCGCCAGCTCGAACCGCTCGAGCGCGGCGACGTGGTTGTGCATCCGCGCGACGAGCCGCTCGCGGCGCTGCGCGATGTGATCGCGATAGCGCTGCTGGTCGGCGAGCGCGCCGCGCGCGGCCTGGTACTGCGCGCTGACCTCGCGGTCGGTCGCCGCGGCGATCCGCTGATCGAGATCGGCGATGCGCCCGGTCAGCTCGGCCGCGGTCGGCCCGGCGATCCGGACCTCGGCGCTCTTGGCCGCGACGTCGAGCGTGGTCACCACGCCGTCGCGGATCAGCGCCTTGCTCGCGTCATCGCCCAGCTCGCCGTCCGCGCTCGCCCAGATCCGGACCGCGCGGTCGCACAGCCCGCGGACCTCGGCGTCGAGCGCCGCCGGTAGCCGGGCCAGCGCGGCGCGCACCGGGTCGCTCACCAGCCGCAGGTGGCGCGGCAGCAGCGCGAGCGCGCCGACCACGCCGACCGCCGCGGCCGCGACCGCCGTGCGCGCGAGCGCCGGCCACATCGCGGTCTGCCGCGCGACGCCGATCCGCATCGCGCACCACATCGCCGCCCCGATCGCCACGGCCGCGAACACCAGCCCCGCCAGCCCGCGCACCCCGCGCGGCCAGCCCGGCCGGCGCGCGATCATCAGCCCCAGCCCGATGCCGAGCCCGCCGCCGATCATCGGCGCGACCGCCGTCACCGGGTGCAGCGCGCTGCCGAGCACCACCGCGCCGCCGACCATGCCGGCCGCGGCGCGCTGAAACGAGGAGTGATCCGCGAACCGAATGTCCATGCGAGCTTCCAACGCCCCACGGCGCGCCCCCGATCTAACGATCGCCGCGGTTCGCGCTAAGCGCGCGGGATTGCTAGAACGACAGCCGCACGCCGAACTGGAACGCGCGCGGGTTGGTGACCTGGCTGGTGTGGTCGTAGTTGAGGTTCGGGATCAGCGTCCGGTTGACCGTCGCCCACGCGCCGCTCGGCGTGTACTGGATCGCCTTGGCGTGCTTGAGGTCGTTGGCGTCGCCGCCGACGATCGGCAGCGCGTTGTCGAACGTGTAGTTCTCGTCGACGTTGAGCTCGTCCTGGGTGTCGAACAGGTTGAACACGTTGACGAACGCCTCGAGCACGACCTTGTCGCTCAGCTGGTGGCCGTAGCCGACGTGCAGGTCGAACGTGTTGGTCACCGGCGAGCGGTCGATCGAGCCGCGCGGCAGCAGGTACGACTCGCCGACGCCGTACACCGGGTGCGAGGCCAGCACATTATGCGCGATGCCCGACTGGGCGCGGAAGCTGGCGCCGACGGTCAGCCGGCCGGCCTTGGCCAGGTCGAACAGGTAGAATCCGTCGAGCTTGAAGTTGTGCGGCCGGTCGAGCCCGAGAGGCCCGTAGCGGTTGGCCATCAGGTCCGGCAGGTCGTACATCGTGGTCGCGTTGGGATCGAGCTGGTTGGTCTCGGTCGAGAACAACCCGGGGTAGTTGCCGCGCTCGCGCGCGTAGGTGTACGAGGCGATCAGCAGCGAGCGGTGGGTCGGCCGCTGCTCGAGCCGCAGGGTCGCCGCGTCGTAGTTGCGGACCGGCGCGTCGAACGACTTCACCGACGTCAGCCAGCTCGCGCGCTGCTGCAGGGTCGCCGCCAGCGTCGGGTTGGAGGCCGCCACCCGCCCGGCCTGGGCGAGGAGCTTGTCGGCCTCGGCGTCGTAGTTCTCGCCGGGGTTGGCGATCAAGAAGCTGGCGCCGCCGTCGGGCGACAGGTCCTCGATGATCCGCGGCATCGTGCGATGGGTGTAGCTCGCCGAGACCTTGAGATCGGGCATGATCTCGAGCTCGCCGCCGACGACCAGCTCGTCGGTGTACTGCCCCGAGATGTTCGGCGGCACGTAGGTCGTGCCCGAGCCGAGCAGCAGCGCCGACGGGTCGCTGTCGCTGCAGCTCGCCAGCGGCGTCGCCGGGTTCTGGCCGGCCTGATGGTCGACGTTGCAGTTGGGATCGTAGCCCGGCTGGCCCGGCCGCAGCTGGTGCGAGTTGGTGTTCGACACCGAGACGATCTCGCCGCCGAACGCGCGGACATTGATGTCGTTGGGCAGGTTCTCGTAGAACCGGCCCCAGTGCGCGAACAGCTTGGCCTTGCCGCTCTGGCTCGGGTCGAAGATCAGGCCGAGCCGCGGCGCCCAGTTGTCGAGCGAGAACGCGACGTCGGGGATCGGCTCGCCGGTGCCGTCGGCGGTGCCCTGGATGCCGTCGGCGTTGTACAGCACCTGCTGCTCGAGCCGGACGCCGACGTCGAGGGTCAGGCTCGGGACGATCTGCCACGAGTCCTGCAGGTACGCGCCGATGCTGCGGTCCGAGGTCTTGACGTGGCGCGCGTCGGCCAGCGTGCAGATCGCGGTCCCGCCGGCGCAGCCGTCGATCTGCTGGTGCGGCCCGAGCGCGACGCTGCCCGGGTTCGCGAGCTCGGCCGGCGTCAGGTAGCGCACGATCTTGCCGTAGCCCAGGACCCGCCAGCTGCCGGGCGCGCCGTCGGGTGCATCGACGCAGTTGCCGCTGTCGTCGACGTTGCAGTGGCGCTGCAGCTCCTCGCCGCCCGAGAACTGCAGCGTGGTGTTGTAGCTCGCGCGCTCGACGTCGAGCCCGGCCTTGAACACGTGGTAGCCGAGCAGCTTGACCCGCTGGGTCACCGACAGCGCCGCGGTCAGCCGGTCGTTGGTCCGCTGCTCGAGCAGCGCCAGGCCCTGCGACGCATACAGGTCGACAGGGCAGTTCTGGATCAGCGGGTACTTGTCGCCGGGCCCGCCGTCCTGGCAGGCGCCGATGCCCGAGCCCTCGACGTCCGCGAAGTCGTACAGCGAGCGCGTGTAGTTGTACTCGGCGAGCGCCAGGGCGCCCGCGCTGCCGCCCGGCGCGCTCTGGTGGTTGTAGCTGCGGTGGAAGCCGGCGGTCGCGTCGATCTGCGTCGCGCCGTCGAACAGCTTGCCGGTGTACTTGGCGACGGTGTCGAACGCGCCGTCCTTGCGGTCGAGGACGTTGTTGTGCGCGCCCCAGGTCTCCGCGTACGGCAGGTCGTAGATCGGCTGGGTGCCGGTCTGCGGGTTGCCGAACGCCGACAGCTGGAACTGGTGATCCGGGTTGATCTGGCCGGTGAGCTTGGCGGTGAAGAAGTAGGTCGTCGACGACGTCGGGATGTCGCGGCTGGCGACCTTGCGGTGCAGGGTCAGCCCGGTCTTCGGATCGAAGTCGGGGACGCCGTCCTGGTCGTCGTCGACCTGCTGGACGATGCTGCGGGTGACGAGGTTGCGGGTGTACGACGGGTCGAAGCCGACGTGGAACCACAGCTTGTCGGGGATGATCGCGCCGCCGACCTCGGCGCCGACGTCGTAGCTGTAGTCCAGGTGCTGCTGGATCGCGACCGAGCCGCCCTGCTTCTCGATGGTCCGCGCCGCGGGCGACAGCGCGCCCGGCGAGAAGTAGCTGAACACCGAGCCGTGGATCTCGTTGGCGCCCTGCTTGGTGACCACGTTGACGATGCCACCGGTCGCGCGGCCGTACTCGGCGTTGTAGCCGCCGGTGATGATCTCGGTCTCGGCCAGGAACTCGTTCGGCAGGGTCAGCGACAGCTCGCCGTGCGCGGTGTCGGTCGTGTTGACGCCCTCGATGATGTACGTGTTCTCGATCGAGGTCGCGCCGCTCAGCGACGTGCCGTAGAAGTCGCGCTGCGCCGTCGCCGCCACGCCGATCACCTGGCCGAACGTGCGGCCGACCGGCACGTTGTCGGTGTAATCGCGGGTGATCGACAGGCCGATCTTGGTCGAGCCCTGGTCAACCAGCGGCACCGTCCCGGCGATCGTGATGACCTCGCCCTGCGCGGTGTGCGAGTCGACCGGGATGTTGACCACGGCCTCCTTGCCGACCTGGATCAGCACGTTGTCGCGGGTGAACGTGCCGTTCAGGTAGTGGACCGTCAGGGTGTAGTAGCCGGCCGGCAGCGCGGTCAGGAAGTACAGGCCGTCGCCGTCGGTGAACGTCGACTGCTCGCCCTGCAGCGCGGTCGAGGTCGCGGTGACCATCGCGCCGGCCGCCGGCGCGCCGTCGGTCTTGTCGACCAGCTGGCCGCGCACGCTGCCGGTGACCATGCTGATCTGGGCGCGCGCCAGGCGCGGGGCGATCATCGGCCCGCCCGCGAGACCCACCGCCACCACCGCGTAGGACAGGACCTTGCGCATGGCCTAGGGCCGGGTCCGCAGGCAGACCGCGAGCGTGGCGTCGCCGGACAGCGCGCCGACGCCGCCGGCCGCGTCCAGGATGTCGGCGCCCGGGTTGGTCGTGATCCGGAAGGTCTTGCCGCGCTCCCAGGCCTCGCCCGGCGCCGCGTCGGCGTCGGTGATCGTCAGCGCCGCGGCGCCGAGCTCGGCGGGCGCGATCACCGCAGGGTGCGGCGTGCCGGTGGTCGCGGCGCAGCCATCGACCTCGAGGATCGAGACCTCCGAGGGCGCGAGCGAGCTGGCGTCGATCGCGGCGTTGAACGTGACGATCAGCGGGCTGTTGACGTCGATCGTCGCCGGCATCGCCGCCGCGTCGCTCGGGTCGAACCGGTCCGGCGAGGTCGCGGTCACCGCGAGCGGCGCGATCTGGAAGGCGTACGGCCCGAGCTGCGCGGCCGGCACGGGGTTGCCGTCCTTATCGATCACCGCGCCCGAGCGCAGCGAGACTTCGCAGGCGCTGCCGGTCGGGATGGCCGACGTATCGAGCGGCGCGACGTACAGCGACGGACCGACCGGCCAGGTCAGCGAGTTGCCGCCCGGCTCGTAGTGACCGTCATAATCAATCGTGACGCCATTGCACATCACGGTCACCGGACGGGTATCGGCCAATGTTCCGGAGTACGTACCCGTCGGCTGGCCCTGCGCGTCGAGGATCGGCACCAGGGTCTCGGCCGCGTCGGGGTCGAGCAGCTCGTCGAACTGGATCCTGACGTACCAACCGGCCGGCACGGCGTCGGTCGCCTCGTCGGCGCCGGCGGTCAGGTCCACCGGGCACACCTGATCGGGGCCGAGCGGGCTACCGCCCACCAGGCCGGGGCGCTTGGCGTCGCCCAGCTTGCAGAACGTGGCGACCTCCGAGACGCCCTCACCCGAGGTGTCGTTCGACACCAGGACGCTCAGCACCTCGGGCGGGCCGTCGGGGCGCAGATCGGTCGGCTCGTCGGGCCGATCGGCGCACGCGGTCAGGGTCGTCAGGATCAGCCACGCCGAAATCGCGAGCTGACCATGCGAGCGACCGATCATTGAACAAACCTCCCTACAACGACAGGGCAACACGACACACCAGGAGCAGTAATCGAGTGATCGCCGATCACTGCCGCAAACGCAAGGAATCCCGACGAGCTGACTAGAAATCAGTACTTGCGAGGCAAATGCAGCTCGGGATTTCTCCGGCGCTGCACACTTACTCTGTAAAGCTACGCGTTCGGCCGCTTGCCGTTGACCGGCGTCGCCGCGGGCGCCGCGGGCTTGCCCGACTTCTTGTCATCCGCCGGGGACGCCGCCGCCGGCCGCGCGGCCGCGCTCGGGGCGGGGGCCGCCGCCGGTGCTGCCTGCGCCGGGGCGACGACCGCCGCGGCGAGCTCGGGCGCGACGTCGATGCCGATCCGGCGCACGTTGTAGTGCGCCAGTACCTTGGCCTCGATCGAGTTGTACACATCGGGGTGATCGACGAGGAACTGCTTGGCGTTCTCGCGGCCCTGGCCGATGCGCTCGCCGTTGAACGAGAACCACGCGCCGCTCTTCTCGACGATGTTCGCCTCCGACGACAGATCGACCAGATCGCCCTCGCGCGAGATGCCGTGGCCGTACAGGATGTCGAACTCGACCTCCTTGAACGGCGGCGCCATCTTGTTCTTGACGACCTTGACCCGCGTCCGGTTGCCGATGACGTCCTCTTCCTTCTTGAGCGCGCCGATCCGGCGGATATCGAGGCGCACCGAGGCGTAGAACTTGAGCGCGTTGCCGCCGGTCGTGGTCTCCGGCGAGCCGAACATCACGCCGATCTTCATGCGGATCTGGTTGATGAAGATGACCATGGTCTTCGACTTGGAGATCGCCGCGGTCAGCTTGCGCAGCGCCTGGCTCATCAGGCGGGCCTGCAGGCCGACGTGGGCATCGCCCATCTCGCCCTCGAGCTCGGCCTTGGGGGTCAGCGCGGCGACCGAGTCGACGACCACGACGTCGACCGCGTTCGACCGGACGAGCATGTCGGCGATCTCGAGCGCCTGCTCGCCGAAGTCGGGCTGGCTGACCAGCAGCTCCTCGGTCTTGACCCCGAGCTTCTTGGCGTAGCCGACGTCGAGCGCGTGCTCGGCGTCGATGAACGCGCACACCCCGCCGCGCTTCTGCGCCTCGGCGACGATGTGCAGGGTCAGGGTCGTCTTGCCCGACGACTCCGGGCCGTAGATCTCGACGACGCGGCCGCGCGGCAGGCCGCCGATGCCGAGCGCCAGGTCGAGGCCGAGCGAGCCCGTCGGGATGACGTGAACCTCGCGCTCGACCGAGTCCTTGCCCAGGCGCATGATCGCGCCCTTGCCGAATTGCTTGTCGATCGCGGAGAGCGCGAGCTCGATCGCCTTGTCGCGCGCCTGGTCACGCGCCGGGGTCGCCCCGTGGGGGGCGGCGGAGGAAGTCTCTTTGTTAGCAGCCATCGTCATCTCCTCGGAGTCGAACCTTTTGCAGGATCGAATTCAATCGGTGGGGCCCTGCCCGCGTGGCCAGCCGTCATCGGTTTGCGTGTCGTCTGGCTCGCGGCCTGGTGTGCCCCGTTCTAGTGCGGGCGTCTGACGTTTTTCGGCGTCCGGGACCCCGGATCGG
>DASWOO010000186.1:0-2682 GCA_036404335.1 Kofleriaceae bacterium | reverse complement strand
GCGCTCGCCACCATCGGCTGCTGGCCGAGCGAGCGATAGATCCGCGCGCGCACCCAGAAGCTCTCGTCGCACGCGTACGCGATCAGCGACGGCACGTCGAGCATGCCGCGGGTCTTCATGTCCCACGCCCGCCAGTGCCGGTAGTGCACCGGCTCGTCGCGAAACCCGCCGCGCGGCTGACCGCGCAGCGCCGCCGGCAGCGCCGCGTCCCGGTCGGCGACCAGCGCCTCGGCGCGCGCCGCGACCCGCTCGCGATCCGGCGCCGCCGGCGCGAGCCACCGCGCCGCCGCCAGCGCCGCGTTTGCCTGGTAGCACCGGCCGGCGGCCTCGTGCTCGGCCGCGAGCGCCAGCCAGTGGTCGGCGTCGAACGGCGCGGCCAGCTCCGCGCGCCAGCGCGCCGCCGGCGTGAGCCAGTCGTCGTACCGCTGGATCGCGACCTCGAGCCCGAACGCGAAGTTCCGATCGGCCGCGTCGTCGTCCCGCGGATCCGCGACCGCGAGGCGCCAGATATTGCCCAGCCCGCAGTGCAGCTGCAGCATCAGCTCGCCGTGCGCGCCGACCGCGGCATGCTGCTCCGCTCGCGAGCCGCGCTTCATCGTCCGCAGCAGCGCGCCGTACGCGTCCAGCGCCATCGGCCGCGCGGGATCGAGCCCCAGCGACGACTCGATCGCATGCACCGGCCGCGTCCCGCGCGGGTGCTCGGCGAGCCGATGTTCGACGAGGTTCGCGAGCTCCGCCTCCATCATCATGCCCGGCATCATGGTCGCCTTTCGTTGCACGTTTCATGCGCGCACCCGCCGCACCGTCGCTTCAGCGCGCACCGCCACTTAGCGATCGCGCGCCGCGCCACGCGCGCTCGTCCGGTTCGCCGGCGTGCGCCGCCGCGCGCCGGCCGATCCAACCCGGCTGCAATCGATCAGTCGTCGAACCCGGCCGGCCCGATCTCGAGGATGCGTTGCTCGAGGCGCCCGGCGTCATGAAACAGCGCCGCCATCTGCCGCCCCAGCTCGGCCAGCGCGTCGCGATCGGGCCCGTATGCGCAGAACATGCTGCTCTCCGGATCGAGCTTGAGCCGGCCCTCGAGCCCGCTGTCCGCGCGCTCGATCAGGTGCCGCGCGATGCCCTCCCACGAGTAGCCGCCGCCGCTCTGCCCGTGCCGCTCGAACACCTGGTCCGCCGGCGAGAACGTCGAGAGCAGCAAGCTGAAGTTCCCGGCGCTGGTCTCCACCAGCGCGAACGGCGCGAGCTCCTGATCAGCCATGCCCCGAGCGTACCCGGTCCGGGGCTACCAGTCAGCGGCCTCTGGAAGATCGGCGAACAGGGTCCGGAGCTCGGGCAGCCTGTCCCGGCAGCGCAGCATCTCGCGCCACACCGTCGGATGCTGTCGCGCGCGGAGGCCAGCGCTGAGCTGGCGTAGCCGGGGCTCGCCCGCGCCGTCGTCGCGCTCGCGCCGGTAGCGATGGAGTAGCCCAACGTAGTCTTCATACGCCTGTCGGCGAGCGCGGGGCAGCACATCGCGCGCGTTGAGCCGCAAAGTCTTGATCGTGTACTCGGCGCGAGCGTGATCTCTCGTTCCCCGCGCCGCGCTCGGCAGAAGATAGAACGTGTCCCGCAGGTCGAGGAGCATGAAGCGCGTGGCGTCGTCGGTGCGCGGATCGATCAGCACCGGCTCGCCATCAGACGGCGGAAGCGCAAGGGATCGTGGCGCGCGCGACACCTCGAGGATCTCGCCGCCGTTCGCGGGAAACACGGCGAAGTGGGCTCCCTTGGGCCCGTTGCACGGCCCGCATGCGTAGACGTAGTTGGCCCACGCGAACACGACCTCGGGGTACAGATCCTTGGGGCGGACATGCTCGACCTCATCGGCCGCGCTGTCCTCGCAGTACGCGCAGCGCCGCGCGCCGGAGCACATTCGATCCAGCGCCCGCTTGACCTCGTCAAAGATCGCGTTGCCCCGCCGATTGCGCGCCTCGAACAGCCGCTTGCCCTCGGCGACGCGCGCGGGGTAATCACCGGCCGCGTCGACCACCGCTTGCAGCGAGCGCAATCCATCGGCGGCGATCGCCGACAGCGCGACGTCAGGCAGCTGGATCATGCGACGCCGCCACGCTCGCCTCGGTCGGCAGGATCTCGCGAAGCTCGGTTTGCGTCTGCTTCTCGGCGTCCGAGAGCTCGCCAACGAGCTCGCGCGTGTTGAGCTCGGCCAGCTGCTCGAGCTTGTCCTGGCCGCTGTCGGACCGGGTAATGCCGTCGCCGAACACACCGGTGCTGTACGCATCGAGCACGTTGCCGTAGAGCAGGCGATGGAGCGCCACACCGGTCACCATGCCGCCGGGGTCATCCGTGCCCGGGTGCGGCAGGCGGTACACGCTGCCGACTTCCGCCGCCTGACAGACCAGCGCGCTGTGCGTCGACACGATGAACTGCATGTTCGGAAAATGCTTGCAGAGCCACAGGCCGATCGTCCGCTGCCAGCTCGGGTGCAGGTGCGCGTCGATCTCGTCGACGAGCACGATGCCCGACGGTGCGACGCGGCTGCGGTCGTGCGAGAACACGTGCTCTGCGCCGTACGTCATGGCGATCTGCCGGATCAGATCGAACGTCATGCTCAGGATTGAGCGATAGCCATCCGAGAGGTCGAGCACATCGATCTTGAAGCCACTCGCGTCGGTGAATTCGACC
>DASWOO010000185.1:0-11835 GCA_036404335.1 Kofleriaceae bacterium | reverse complement strand
AAAATGCCTATCGGTGCTGGCGAGACATGAATACTGCAATGCGCCACCACGCCGCGTATCTACTGTGGTTTCGCCCACTAAGATCACATGAATCAGCGCGCCACGGCGCGTCAATGACGCGCTGTGCAGTAGGCCGCGGAGCTCACAAAGATTCGATGTTCCTCGCGCTGTGTGTCTACGTATGATACCGGCATGGTCGAACGCACGGCAGCGCTGTCCTCTGCGGTCATGCCGCTGCTCGGCCTCGCGCTCGGGGTGCTCGGCCGCGCGGGCGATAGCGCTACGCCGGCGGGCGGCAACGGCGGCCTGGTCCCCGGCTCGCTCGACGTCGCGTGGATCCACGGCTCGGCCAGCTGCAGCCAGAACGCGGACCCCGAGGTCCAGGTCCACAAGTACAACGACACGACGTACATCATCCGCCAGAACAAGTGCCGCACGTTCGAGGCGCCGTTCGTGTATCTCCTGATCGGCACGCAATCGGCCCTGTCGCTCGACACCGGCGCGACCAGCACCGCGACGCTGCAGGCCACGATCCGCGGCCTGATCGGCAGCAAGCCGCTGCTCGCCGCCCACAGCCACGCGCACGACGATCACATCGCGTCGGACGGCAAGCTCGCCGCCGATCCCGCCACCACGGTCGTAGCCAGCACCGTGGCCGGCCAGCAGCAAGCGTTCGGCATCGCGACCTGGCCCGAGTCGATGGGCCACTACGAGCTCGGCGGCCGCGCGCTCGACGTGCTCGCGATCCCCGGCCACGAGCAGACCCACATCGCGGTCTACGATCGCCAGACCGGCCTGCTGCTGACCGGCGACTCGCTCTACCCGGGCTTCCTGTTCATCTCCGACTGGACCGCCTACCGCGCGAGCATCCACCGGCTCGCGGCGTTCGCGGCGACGGTGCCGGTCGCGCACGTGCTCGGTGCGCACGTCGAGATGACCGCGACGCCCAGGGTCAGCTATCCGTACGGCACCACCTACCAGCCCGACGAGCACGCGCTACAGCTGAGCGTCGCGCAGCTCACCGAGCTCGACGCCGCGCTCACCGAGCTGGGCCCCAACCCGCCCGGCGGCGACGTCGCGCACGACGACTTCGTGATCTCGCCCGAGTGACCTACGACTCGGCGCGCTTCTTCTTGCCCTTCTTGGCCTCGATCAGCAGGTGGCTGTCGGTCGACGTCAGGTCGAGGCCGTAGACCTCGCGCAGCGCGGCGACCTTGGCCAGCGAGTCGTTGCCGAACGGCGACTTGCCCTCGAAGGCATGCAGCACGATGCCCTCGAGCAGGTCGCCGAACGTCAAGTTGTGGGCGCCGGCCAGCGCCTTGAGCACCAGGAGCATTCGCCGCTCCATGCGCACGCCGGTCTGCACCCGCTCGATGGTCCGTCGCCGGTCGGAGGTTCGCTCCTTGTCGTCGGTGTGCGGGACACGTCTAGCCATCGTGAGTTGGGTAACACGAACCCGCGGCCGGCGAGCGCCGCGGATCCGGCCGCGCCAGTCACAAAGGCGTGAAGGCACGAGAGCCACGCCACAGTCGGTGCCGCATCGAGCTGCGGCGGTATCCAGTAAAACGGATATTTAGCCCGTCAAGATACTCTGTTGCCGAAATATCTAATCTCATCCGGCGCGACGGGACGTGAGGGCTCCGGTCAGCAGACCATGTAGGTGTCAACTCGGTCACGTTCTGGCCGAACGCGCTTCGAGAGAACGGTTGCAGTGCCTGGCGTGTTCTGACAGCCTAATTTTTCAGTGAGAGCGTTGTTCGATCGGGTCCAACAAAACTCCAAAGTCGGGTCCGCCTTGGAGTATGAGATCGGTGAGGTGTGGCGGTGTGGGGCCCCGGCAACCGCGACCGCCCAGCGAGCCTGAACACGAGGAAGACATGGAAGGAGATCTCAGCCTCGTTTCCGTGCCCGACCTGCTGCAGATGATCTGCATCGGTGGCTATAGCCGCGACCTGCATCTGTTCGACGGGCTGACCCAGCTCGGCGTGATCGCGATCCGCAACGGCAAGGTCGATCGCTGCTTCGGCTTCGGGATGTGGGGCGAGCAGGCGTTCTACCGGCTCGTCGGCGTCCGCAAGGGCCGCTACAAGGTCAACGAGGCGCTCGACGTGTCGTCGGCGTCGGACGCGAGCCTGGTCGTGTACTCGTGGCAAGAGCTGCTGATGGAGGCCGCGCGGCGCGAGGACGAGGCGGAGCGCGCGGCGCAGCAGGCCGCCGCCGCGACCGGCCGGGTGATCGCGTTCCCCAGCCCGCCGGCCGCGTTCGAGGTCTCGGCGATGGCGTTCACCGAGCCGACCCGCGAGAACCGCGCGCCCACGCCGCCGCCGCCCTCGCTCGCCGTGGTGCCGCCCGCGGCGGTGCCGGCGCCGGTGATCCCCGCGATGCCGTCGGGCCCGATCCGCGTGCGCTCCGACAGCTGGAGCCCCGACTACAGCGGCGGCGTCGTGCGCCATGCGATCGACGGCAGCGGCAGCGACGGGCTGTCCGCGCCGCACCCCGACATCGCCGAGATGCTGGCCGAGGCCACGACCTGCTATTTGCGCCGCGATCTGGCGCGCGCCGAAGAGATCCTGCAAAAGTGCCTGGCGCTGCAGCCGGGTGACAAGCGCGTGCTGCAAAACCTCGAACGCATCCGACGAAAGAAGTCGACATGATCTCGCTTGCCGTGGTGAGCCCCAAGGGTGGGGTTGGAAAAACGACGCTGTGTCTCAACCTGGCGTTCGCGTTCGCCCAGCTCGGCCGCAAGACGCTGCTGATCGACACCGATCCGCAGGGCGGCATCGGTCACTCGCTGTCGGGTCGCGCCAAGGACGGCGGTGGGCTGGTCGAGCTGCTCGACGGCGGTGATCCCGAGGCCGCGATCATCCAGACCCGCAACCCCAACCTGTCGATCCTGCCGATCGGCCAGGTCCCGTGGGACCGGCTGTCGAGCTGGTCGGCGCAGATGGCCGACCCGGACTTCCTGGCGTCCCACCTGGCCCCGCTCGAGGACGAGTTCGAGATCGCGATCATCGACACCCCGGGCGGCCTCGCCGGCCCGAGCTACGGCGTGATGTCGTACGCCACCGACATCCTGGTGCCGATCCAGACCGAGCCGCTCGCGATCCGCGTCGTCAACCAGCTGATGGAGGTGCTCGCCCACCTCAAGAGCCAGGGCGCGCGCGCCAAGCTGTCGGCCGTGGTGCTGACCATGGCGCGGCTGCGCGACGACACCTCGCTGTCGGTCTCGCAGGAGGCCTGGAGCCTGTTCCCCGAGCGCATCGTGCTCGACACCATGGTGCCGCGCGACGCCGAGCTGGTCGCAGCCAGCACCCACGGCGTCCCGGTCGGCCTGCTGCGCAAGCGCCCGCCGCCGGTGACGGGCGTGTTCGATCGGATCGCGGCGGAGCTCGAGCCCATCCTCGGCATGACGGAGACCACGGATGACGACCAGCCGATCTCTCTCCTGGATTGATCGGGGCCGGTTCGCCGGCCTCGTCGCGCAGGTCACGGACCCGACGAGCGAGAGCCCGGCCGTGCCCAAACCGACCCGGCGCGCGGTGTCCGCGCCGATCGCGGCGCCGATGCCGCCGCGCCGCCGGGCGCAGGCCGTGCCGACGCTGCCGGCGATGCCGTCGACCGCGGCCACGCCGCCGCGGGCGAAGGCCGCGCCGGTGCCGCCGGTGCCGCCCGTGGCGGCGCCGCCGCCGCTGAACGTCGCCCCGCCGCCGCCGGCGGTGAAGACCTACCCGCCGTTCGCGTCGAGCTCGAAGAGCCTCGAGGAGCGGCTGCAGCAGCTGGTCGCCTGGATCGAGGCGTGCGTGCCGTGCCGCGCGGCGTTCATCGCCGACGACAACGGCCTGCCGGTCGTCGAGCACGTCGCCGCGGACCCGGGCCAGATCGCCGCCGCGTCGCAGATCCTGCTGATGCTGGCGTCGGTCCGCTCGCTGATGCGCGACAGCGGCGGCTGGCTGTCGCTCAAGCTCGGCACCGCGATCCTGAACGTCGTCGAGGTCGCCACCCAGTGGGGCCGGTTCGGGATCGGCATCGTCACCGACGACGCGCTGCCGCGCGAGTTCCTCGCCGTGCTGAGCGTGGCCGTCGAGCTCGCCTTCCTGGGCGACGCTCTCGCAATGCAAGGAGACGCATCGTGATGGATCGCTATATCGAACAAGCCGTCGAGGAGATCCCGCAGCTGATCGGGCTCTTCGTCACCGCGATGCCGGACAGCCTGCTGTTCTCGTCGTGGGTCCGCCCGGGCACCGAGTGGAGCGCGGAGGACGTCGCGGCGTACTTCGGCGATCTGATCCGCTCCAACCGCCAGGGCCTCAAGGCGCTCGGCTCGTGGTCGAGCGAGATGCAGGTGACGATCGAGTCGGCCGAGTCGCTGGTCGTGCTGCGCGAGCTGTCGGCCGACTTCGTGTGCGGCTGCGTGTTCGAGCGCAGCGCGCCGCTCGGCATGGTCCGCCTCCACCTCAAGCGCCTGCTCGAGCGCATCACCCACGCGCTGCCCAAGGTCGAGGCCGAGGACCGGCCGCGCGGCACCCGGATCATGGAGTTCCTCGATCGCTACGCCCCGGATCCGCACGCGGTCATGCTGCGCGTGTCGCTGCGCGCCGGGATCCCCCTCGACGACCTCAAGAGCCCGAGCGTGCTGTCCAGCGATCAGGTGCGCCGCCTCGAAGAGACGGCCTGCAAGATCCTCGGCGTCCCACAACTGAGCCTCTGAAAGGAATTCGACATGGCCATCGCAGACCTCCGCGGCCTCATCGCCGACCAGAGCCTCACGTTCCTCGCCGAGATCCCCTACGTCTTTCACTGCCACCACTACAACCTGTTCCACGACCAGACCGTCGACGACGCGCTGGGCGAGGACGAGGGCGCGCGGGTCCGGACCACGGCGGCGCACAACGCGTTCCGCGAGCTGCTCGGCGCGGTGTTCGAGAAGTCGAACGCGCACACCCCGGCCGAGCGGATCAGCCTCGCGACCGAGCTGTTCGCGTGGATGGGGCAGGGCCGGCTGTCGCTCGACGTCACCGCGACCGGCGGCCGCGCGCGGTCGTCGTCGCTGCACTACGGATACGCCTGGCGCGAGAAGTACGGCGCCAAGGTCAAGCGGACCGATCCGGCCGACGCGGTCGCGGCCGGGTTCGCGTCGGCCGCCACCGAGCTGGCGTTCGGCCTGGCGTGGGACGGGATCTCGGCGACCGAGCACAAGTGCCTGGCGACCCGCGACGCCGAGTGCGAGCTGACGCTGCAGACCGCGCCGAGCCAGCCGGCGAGCCCGCCGATCGACGAGGCGACGTCGCGGCGCTATATGGCCGCGCCGATGCGCGGCGTCGACGAGGACCGCGTGGCGGCGATCGGCGCGGGCCTGATCGAGTTCATGCGCGGCGTGCAGGGCGACGAGCGCGGCCTGGTCGCGGCGTTCAACGTGTTCGTCACCGCCCACCTGCCGTCGTACTACAACGAGACGGTGTACGAGACCGTGCACCGGGTCGAGCGGATGTCGGCCGGCAGCGTGCCCGCGGTCGAGGCGCTGATGCGCGAGGCCGGTCAGGTCTGCGTGTTCAACACGTTCGGCAACGTGCTGCTGTCGCCCGAGTGGGAGGGCCTGGTCGGCCCGCCGACCGGCGATCCGCACGACGTGATCTCGTTCTGCACGGCGATCGCGCGCGGCCTGGGCTTCGGCCACTGGCTGGTCGGCGAGTACGAGCCGCGCAAGCGCCTGGTCGTCCGCGCGACCAGCAACTACGAGGTGCCGTTCTATCGCAGCCGCTACGGCCTGGCGAAGAAGCCGCGCTCGTACTTCGTGCAGGGCGCCGCCCTGGCGATGATGCTGCTCGCCGAGAACGTCAAGTGGACGGGCCGGCCGCAGCTGACCAACGACTATTACATCGAGCTGTTCCGCGGCAAGCCGAAGTATCGGGTCGAGCAGACCAAGTGCATGATGCGCGGCGACGCGATCTCCGAGTACGTGGTCGACGCGCTGTAGCCCGCATGACCGAGGCGACCGAACCGGCGACGTCCCGCGCCAGCCTCGTGCTGACGCGCGAGGTGTCGTGCATCCGCTCGCTGGCGTGGCGCTGCGATCTGCCGATCGCGACCGACTGGTCGCGGCTGATCGCGGCGCTGATCGCCGGCGGGCTGGTCGAGCTGCCGGCGGCGCGCGGGCTGCACCGGCTCGGCAGCAGCACCGGCGACGAGATCCTGCTGGTGCCGATCAGCGGCCGGGTGCAGATCCGCGTGCACTACACGGTGCCCGAGCACGAGCGGCGGTTCGCCGCCGAGCGGCTGTTCCAGCGCGCGGTGTATGCGTTTGGCCGGTTTGCCGGCGGAGCCGTGACGTAGCGCCATGGCGATCCACGACATCGAGTTGCTCGAGGCGCTGCGCGGCGAGGCCTCGCACTGCCATGGCCTGGCGTGGCTGGCGGGCGCGCCGCTCGCGGTGATCGCGTCGGCGGGCGAGCCGGCCGAGCTCGCGCTGGCCGACTGGGACGCGGTCGCCAAGGTCGCGCCGGTGCTGCTGCGCGAGGGCCCGGTCGCGAGCCCCGAGGTGATGATCCGCGGCGAGGCGGCGCTGATGCTGCTCGCCGAGCGCGGCGAGGGCGTGGTCGCGGTGATCGTCGCGGCGAGCGGCGGCAGCCCCGGCATGGCGCTGGTCCAGGCCCGGATGCTGGCGAGCCGGGTCGAGGCGGCGGTCGCGATCGCCGGGGCGGTGCCGCTGGCCGTCTCCGAGGCCGCGGGATGAGCAAGCTCGGGCTGTTCGCGATGTTCGCCCGGCTCGCCGAGGCGCCGGAGCCCGGGACCGGCGCCTGGAAGATCCGCACCGACGACGGGCGCGAGGGCGTCGTGCTGATGGAGGCCGGCCGGCTGTGCTGGGCCAACCACGAGCTCGGCGGCCGGCTCAGCGAGCAGATCGAGCGGCGCTACGGCGTCGGCCGCGCGGTGATCGAGCAGGTCAGCCGCCAGTGCCGCGAGCAGGCAACGCCGTTCGGCGCGACCCTGGTCGAGCTCGGCCACCTGACCCAGGACCAGCTGTCGTCGGCGATGCGCGAGCACACCTGCCGCAGCATCCTGTCGCTGGTCAAGTCGGGGATCCGCGACAGCGAGTGGGTCGCCCACCAGGGCGCCGGCTACGCGCCCGAGACCACGATCAGCGTGACCCAGGCGGCCTGCCGCTGCGTCGCGCTGGTCAAGAACCTCGACGCCGAGGGCTTCGAGGCCTCGCTCGAGACGATGCTCGACGGCGACGCCGCCGGCATGCTGATCCACATCGGCTCGCGGCTGCCGTACGCCGCGTCGGCGTCGGTGATGAGCTGGCAGCAGCTGCGCGGCTGGCTGACCTGGACCTTGCGCGCCGACACCGCGGCGCCGCTGGTCTCGCGCGGCTACGCCACCGGCCGCGGCGCGGTCGGCGGCTGGGTCACCTGGCGGTCCGGCGACATCGTCGGCGTCGCCGTCACCCGCAACGACGACGCCCAGCGCCGCCTGCTGCTCCGCGTCTCCTCCAGCCTCGGCAGCTGGACCGTCCAGCAGCCGTAGCGCGTTTTACTTGGCGGCGGCCATGTCGCCGAGGATGTAGACGCACTCGTCGACCCACGGATCGCGGGCCACGCCGTCGCGCCACTTGGCGACGCGGTCGTCGGTGTTGCCGTTGGGCCCGGCGGCGACCGGCTTTTCGTCCTCGAGCGCCTTCACGACCAGGCGCGCCGGCTCCTTCTTCAGATCCGGCGACGCCGCCTCGAGCGCCTGCTGCTGCGCCTTGTTGTGCGCCTCCCAGGCCGGGCGCGCGAGCGGGATCTTGGTGTCGTCGCGGTCCTGCTTGAGCAGCTCGGTCACCGCCGCCATCTTGGCCAGCACCGGCTGCTTGGCGACGCGCACCGCGCTCCGCTCGGCCAGCGTCTTGGTGTTCCACTTGCCCGGCCACAGGTCGTGCGGCGCCGGCGGGATCTGCGACCACGGGATCGCGTGCTCGAGCTCGCTCTCGCCGCTCTTGATGTGCGCCGACGGATCGGGCAGCACGATGTCGGCCTTGACGCCCTCGCGCTGGGTCGACGCGCCGCTGACCCGGAAGAACTGCTGGATCGTGATCTTGAGGACGCCGAGATCGATCTTGCCGCCGGTCACCCGGTCGAGCTCGGCGAGGGTCTGCACCGTGCCCTTGCCGTGCGTGGTCGGCCCCGAGCCGACGATCACCGCGCGTTTATAGTCCTGCAGCGCGCCGGCGAGGATCTCCGACGCCGAGGCGCTGAAGTGATCGACCATGACGACGACCGGGCCGTCGTAGTCGGTGCCCGGGTCGTCGTCCGACAGGGTCTCGCGCTTGCCGCGGTTGTTCTGGACCTGGACCACCGGGCCCTGGTTGATCAGGGACCCGGTCATCTCGATCGCGTCGCCGAGCAGGCCGCCGCCGTTGCTGCGGATGTCGAGGATCACGCCGGCGACCTTCTTCTGCTTCATCTCGATCAGCAGCTTGCGGATGTCGCCCGCGGCCGTGCGCTGGCCCGGGCCGCGCCCGCCGTAGAAGCTCGGCAGGTGGATGTAGCCGTAGGTCGGCTGGCCCTTGTGCTCGATCAGCGCGCCGCGCGCGTAGGTCTCGTCGACGACGACCACGTCGCGGGTGATCGAGACCGTCTGCTGCGCGCCCGTCGACTTCTGGATCCGCAGCTGGACGACCGAGCCCTTGGGGCCGCGGATCATCTTGACCACATCGTCGAGCCGCATGTCGGCGATGTCGACCGGCTCCTGGCCGGGCGTCGCCACCGACAGGATCAGATCGCCGGGCTTGAGGTGGCCGTCGCGCCAGCTCGCGCCACCCGGCACCAGCTCGGCGACCTCGACGTAGTCATCGTGCTCGCGCAGCAGCGCGCCGATGCCCTCGAGCGAGCCGCTCATCCGGATGTCGAAGTTGGCCTTGTCGGCCGGCGGCAGGTAATCGGTGTGCGGATCGTACGACGCGGTCACCGCGTTGATCAGCTCCGACGCGGCGTCGAACTGGCCCGGGTGCTTGAGCCGGGCGAACCGCGCGGCATACGTCTTGGCCAGATCGGTGCGCGCCTTCTCGTCGCGACCCTCCGGGCTCGGCGGGATCTTGCCGACCGCGATCGCCGGCGCGCCGTCGTCATCGCGCTCGCTGGTGTCGGGCTTGGGCTCGCTCGGGTTGGTATCGCCGGCGGCGCCGTCGGGGCCGGGGCCGGGCGGCTTCTTCTTGGTCTCGGGGTGCGTCCCGGGCACCTTCTTGCCGGTCGCGTTCGCGGACTTCTTGTCTTTGTCTTTGTCTTTGCCCTCGGCGTCGGCCTTGAGCCGCGCCTCCATGCCCGACACCCGGCGCATGACCTCGAGCTCGAGCCGCTTGCGCCAGCGGTCGCGCAGCTCGTCCTCGGTGCCCGCGACCTCGAGCTTCTTGGGGTCGAGCTCGACGAACTCCTCGTCGGTGTGGTTGAACGGCCGGGCGAGCAGGTCGGCGACCACCTTCTCGACCACCTCGACGCGCGCGACGAAGCGCTTGCTGCCCTCGTGCGCGAGGTCGAGCGAGCCCGAGCGTAGCTCGTCGTCGATCTTGTCGGCGTACCGGCCGAGCGCGTCGCGGTCGCTCTTGAGCAGGAACATCTTGCCGGCGTCGAGCCGGTCGACGTAGGTCGCGAACGCCGTCTTGGACAGCTCGTCGTCGATCGGCTTGTGCAGGAGGTGCTCGTTCTCCATCAGCTGGACGACCGCCGCCGACAGCAGCGCCTCGCGCGGATCGGGCGGCGGGGTCGGCGTCGCCGGCCGGGCCGTCTCGGCCTGGGCGTTGGCGGCCGAGCGCGGGGCCTCCCCGGTCGGCGGCGGCTTGCCCGAGCACGCGCCGAGCCCACCGGCCGCGATGAGGGCGGTCAGAGCAGCTCGCAGGGCCTTCGAGAACGACGGACGACGCGGGTCGGAACAGCTCACGGCCAAAGCTTAGCTGCAAACCGAACCCGCGGCCATTTCGCCAGGTTGCGACCGCTGCATATCGCGCCATTCGGGCCGACTCATACGAGTGGCCGTGTACCCGACCGACCCGATCCCGACCTTCCCGGATTATGCCGCGACCGAGCGGCTGCATGTCGGGGCCAGGTCCACGGTGTATCGCGGGAGCCGGCTGTCCGACGGCCTGCCGGTGATCATGAAGATCGCCAACCCCGGCCACGCCGCGCTGGGCGAGGCGGCCGCGCTCCTGCGCCACGAGCTCGACCTGCTCGCCCAGATCGACTCCGAGCGCGTGATCCGCGGCCTCGCGGTCTCGACGTTCGCTGGCGACGCGGTGCTGGTCACCGCAGACTTCGGTGGCGAGTCGCTCGATCGCTACCTGGCGCGCGGCCGGCTCGCGCTGTCCGACGCGCTCGGCCTGGCGATCGGCGTGGTCGCGGCGCTGCGCGACGTCCACGCCGCCGGGATCATCCACAAGGACGTCACGCCCGGCAACATCGCGTTCAACGCCACGACCGGTGAGATCCGGCTGATCGACTTCGACATCGCGACCGCATGGCGCACGGTGCCGCAGGGCTTCACCTCGCCGCGCGCGCTCGAGGGCACGCTGCGCTACATGGCGCCGGAGCAGACCGGGCGGATGAACCGCGCCACCGACAGCCGTGCCGATCTCTACGCGTTCGGCGTCACGCTGTTCGAGATGCTGACCGGCCGGCTGCCGTTCGCCGACGCCGACACGCTGTCGATCGTCCATGCCCACCTCGCGGTCCGACCGCCGCCGCCGCACTCGCTCGACGCCGCCATCCCGCTGCCGGTCTCGGCGATCGTGATGAAGCTCCTCGCCAAGGCGCCCGAGGATCGCTACCAGACCGCCGACGGCCTGGCGGTCGACCTGCAGACCTGCCTCGAGCGCTACACCACCGCCGGCCGGATCGACGACTTCGCGCTCGCGGTCCACGACGTGCCCAAGTCGTTCGAGCTGCCGACCAAGCTGTACGGCCGCGGCGAGGAGCTGGGCGTGCTGGTCCGCGCGTTCGAGCGCAGCGCCGCCGGCTCGGCCGAGACCGTGCTGATCGCCGGCCGCTCGGGCGTGGGCAAGACCTCGCTGGTCCGCGAGCTGTTCCCGCTGATCACCCGCCAGCGCGGCTACTTCCTGACCGGCAAGTTCGACCAGCTGCGCAGCGACGCGCCGTACCCCGCGCTGGTCGCCGCGTTCGACGAGCTGACCCACCAGCTGCTGACCGAGCCCGAGGACGAGCTGGCCCGGTGGCGCGCCGAGATCAACGCCGCGGTCGCGCCCAACGGCCAGGTCGTGGTCGAGGCGATCCCGGCGCTCGAGCAGATCATCGGCGCCCAGCCGCCGGTGGTCGCGCTCGACGCGGCGCCGACCCTCGCGCGGTTCCGGGCCACGCTGCAGAAGCTGATCCAGGTGTTCACCCGGCGGGACCACCCGCTGGTGCTGTTCCTCGACGACGTGCAGTGGGCCGACCCCGAGAGCATCCAGCTGCTCCAGCGGGTCGCGCAGTCGGAGGCGACCGAGAGCTTCCTGTTGATCGAGGCGTACCGCGACAACGAGGTCTCCGCCGGCCACGCGCTGATGATCGCGGCCGACGAGCTGCGCAAGCAGCGCCGGCTGACCGAGCTGCTGCTGCGGCCGCTGCCGGCGTCGCAGATCGCCGCGCTGATCGCCGATACGCTGCACCGCGACGACGACGCGGTCGAGCCGCTCGCCCGCCTGGTCTGCCGCAAGACCGACGGCAACCCGTTCTTCGTCCGCCAGCTGCTGATCGCGCTGCACGGCGCCGGCCACATCGTGTTCGACGCCGCGCTGCGCCGGTTCACGTTCGACGCCGCGTCGATCGAGCACGCGCCGATCTCGGAGAACGTCGCCGACCTGCTCGCGGC
>DASWOO010000184.1:0-2733 GCA_036404335.1 Kofleriaceae bacterium | reverse complement strand
GCGCAACATCCACGACGACGCCGCCAACTACTTCGGGCCGTACCACTCGGCGACCTCGGCGCGCGAGACGCTGCGCACGCTCAACCGCCACTTCCAGCTGCGGACCTGCACCGACCACGTGCTCGAGACCCGCGGCCGGCCGTGCCTGCAGTACCAGATCAAGCGGTGCTCGGGGCCGTGCGCGATCCCGGTGACCGGGGCGGCGTACGCCGAGCAGGTCGAGGACGTAAAGATGTTCCTGTCGGGCAAGAGCGCCGAGCTGGTCAGCCGGCTGCGGACCCGCATGGACGTGCGCGCCGAGCGCGAGGACTACGAGGTCGCCGCGGTGCTGCGCGACTCGATCGCCGCGGTCGAGCGCACGCTGGCCAAGCAGCACATCGTCCAGGATGACTTCATCGATCAGGACGTGTGGGGCCTGTTCCGCGAGGTCGACGTCGTCGAGGTCGTCGTGCTGTTCGTCCGCGGCGGCAAGCTGGTCGGCCGGCGCGCGTTCCAGCAGAAGGACCAGGAGCTGCCCGACGCCACGGTGATCGGCGAGCACCTCCAGCAGTACTACGCGACCGGGACGTTCATCCCCGAGGAGGTCGTGGTGGGCGTCGACCTCGAGGATGCCGAGGTCGTGTCGGACTGGCTGTCGTCGGCGCGCGGCAAGCGGGTCAAGCTGGTCGAGCCCCGGCGCGGCACCCGGGCGCGGCTGGTCGAGCTCGCCGACAAGAACGCGGCGGCGTCGGCGGTGTCGCGCCGCGGCCGGGACGACGACGCGATCGCGCTGCTCGACAAGGTCGCCGGCCGGCTCGGCCTGCCGCGGCCGCCGCGCCGGATCGAGTGCTTCGACATCGCCCACATCCAGGGCAGCGAGACCGTGGCGTCGATGGTGACGTTCGTCGACGGCGTGCCGGCGCGCAGCCTGTACCGCAAGTTCAAGATCAACACCGTCGAGAACAACGACTTCGCGGCGATGTACGAGGTCCTGACCCGGCGGTTCAAGCGCGCGGCGGGGGCCCAGGCCAAGCAAGCCGAGGCCCGCGACGACGAGGCACCGGAGGCTCGGAACGACGAGGCCGAGGGCGCGAGGGATCCGTGGGCCGCGCCGGATCTGCTCGTGATCGACGGCGGCAAGGGCCAGCTGGCGATGGCGGTGGCCGCGCTCGGCGATCTCGGCGTCGAGATGGGCGGCGAGCGCGGGCTCGAGGTGATCGGCCTGGCCAAGGAGCGCGAGCTCGAGGCCGGCAGCGCGCCGGACCGGATCTATCGCCGCACGGTCAAGGACTCGATCCCCCTGCGGCCGAACTCGCCCGAGCTGTACGTGCTGGCGCGGATCCGCGACGAGGCCCACCGGTTCGCCAACACGTTCCACCGCGATCGCCGGAGTAAGGCGACCCTGCGCAGCGAGCTCGACGGGATCCCCGGGATCGGCGCGACGCGGCGCCAGCGCCTGCTCAAGCATTTCGGCAGCGTGCGCGCGGTGCGCCAGGCCAGCCTCGACGATCTGGCACGCGCGCCGGGCATGACCAAGAAGGCGGCGCAGCAGGTGGCTGGCTATTTCGCCGAGCGAGCGCGGGTGGAACGCGACGGCGGTGCGAACGATCCCGAGCCGATCGACGATCCGAGCGCCTGACGCTGCGAAGTTCTCCGCATCCGCGCGCGGCAGGTCCCCGCGGCGCCCGTGAGTACCCCAAGTTTCTCAGGTTCCGCCGAGCCTAACCGGCGGGTTGGCTCCATGCTGATCCGGTGTGGCGAGCATTCCGTCGAGGGCGCAAGGTGTGACCGAGCTCAACGCGTACATCGGCCGGCAGGCGATCTTCGATCGCCGGCTCAGCGTCGTCGGCTACGAGCTGCTGTACCGCGACAGCGAAGAGAACCGCGCCCGGTTCGACGACGTCAACCAGGCGTCGGCCACGTCGATGCTCAACGCGTTCGTCGAGCTCGGCCTCGATCACCTGGTCGGCAACGTCCCGGCCTACGTCAACGTGCCTGCGGACTTCCTGCTCGGCAGCTATCCGATCCCGCTACCGCCTGAGCGCACCGTGCTCGAGGTGCTCGAGAACGTGCCGGTCACCCCGCAGCTGCTCACGGCGCTGCGCGAGCTGCGCGCCCGCGGGTTCAAGATCGCGCTCGACGACTTCCTGCTGACCGAGGAGACCCGGCCGCTGCTGTCGGTCGCCAACATCATCAAGGTCAACGTGCTCGGCGTGTCGCGCGGCGACATCGCCACCCAGTACGCCGAGCTGCGCGGGACCGGCGCGATCCTGCTCGCCGAGAAGATCGCGACCCACGAGGAGCACGTGTTCCTCCGCGACCTCGGGTTCTATTACTTCCAGGGCTACTTCCTCGAGAAGCCGCAGGTGCTGCGGACCTCGCGCATGCCGCACGACCGCGCCAAGCTGCTGCGCCTGGGCGCCGCGCTGTACGACCAGAAGATGAACTTCCGCGCGATCGAGGGCCTGGTCGCCTCCGAGGTCGGCTTCGGCGTCCGCCTGCTCAAGCTCGCCAGCTCGACTGCGATGTCGCGCGGCACGCCGGTCGGCTCGATCCAGCAGGCCATGGCGCGGCTCGGCGTCCAGCAGGTCGCCGCGCTCGTCGTGCTGATCCTCGCGTCCGGGTTCAACGACAAGCCGCTCGAGCTCGCCCGCCAGGTCCTGATCCGCGCCCGCATGGCCGAGCTGCTCGCGCGCAGCGCCACGGTCCCGTCCGACGAGATGTTCACCGCCGGCCTGCTGTCGCTGCTCGACG
>DASWOO010000183.1:0-2975 GCA_036404335.1 Kofleriaceae bacterium | reverse complement strand
CCGCCGTCGAGCTCGATGCGATCGGAGATCACGCCGTTGCCGAACGAGTGGACGGTGTAGCCCGAGGGCAGGGTCGCGAGCGTGCCGGCCGGGGTGAAGTCACCTTCCCACGTGCCGGACGTGCCGTCGTCCTGGTTGCCTTCGTTGCCGGCCGACGAGAAGTACATCGCGCCGTCGGCGGTGACGTCATCCACCGCCTGGGCGATGATGTCATCCTGGTACGCGTTCTCGGCGAAGTAGATGACGTCGTCGAGGATGACGTCGCAGTGGTAGGTGAAGCGCAGCTGGCGGATGTTGTCCGCGAAGCTCTCGGCGCTGTTGAACGCCGAGCCGAAGAACAGCTTGGCGCCCGGCGCGAGATCGTGGACGATCTCCATCATCGCGGTGCCTTCGCCGGCGCCCGGACGGCCATCCTGGCCGGGGATCGTGGTCGTGTCGGCCGGCAGATCGCCCGAGGCGATCGCCTGCTCCTTGAAGTCATCCGAGTCCGACAGCACGCCGACGTTGACGCCGGTGCCATCGACGCCGAAGTAGCGGCGGGCGCGGTCGGCGGCATGCGCCTTGTCACCCTCGGACACCACGGCGCCCTGGGTCGCGTTGGTCGCGGCGGCGACCGGATGCTCGCCACCGACGGTCGAGACCTGGGTCGCGGCGATCGCGCGCTGGACGGCCGAGATCCGGTCGGCCTGGGTGCCGGTCTTGAGCTTGGCCGGGGTGCCCGGCTTGTCGATCCGGTTGGTCTTGGCCTGGTAGGCCGGCTTGATCGAGCGGACCGACGCGTCCGCCGCGAGGGTCTCGACCAGGTTCAGCGGCAGCCACGCGCGCGTGCTGCGGGCGTGCTGGTCGGTGACCGAGCCGCCGAGCGCGGCGATCTTGCTGGCGACGGCCGAGCCGTTGCCCTTGACGTCGAGCAGGTAGCGCCCCTGGGCGTCGACCTGCGCGAGGCTCTTGAACTGCTTGCCGTTGTCCTTGGGCGCGAGCGCGGCCGCGAACTTGTTGCTCTGCGCGTAGAGCAACGACGACGCGATCTTCTTCTGCGCAGGCGTACGCGCCTGCTTCTCGGCGATGAGCGACTCCATCTGCGCGATCACGGTCGGCGACAGAGCGGGCTCATTGTTGTTCCCACCACTGGGCGTGGGGCTCGAGGACGTGTCAGAGGCGCATCCTGCCGCTGCGAGGAGGCCAGCCGCCACCGGTAACCAAAGACGCTTCATCAAATTCTCTCCCTTGAAAAGACCGACGGCAGCCCTTCGGCTCACCATCGGCTAGTCCCAAAATCAGGTAACGAAACAAGCTTCACCGACCTACCCACCCTTACGTCCCACGAGAGGGACGTACTGCTCAGATGTCCCCATCTCCTACAAGAAGCTCTGTTGTGGAAAACACGAGGTATCGTGCAGCAGATTATCTGAAGCTCGGGCGGAACCCTAGAGGCAAAGCCGCGCAACGATGTGAACAGTCACTGGATTACGATGTCATGATGAGAGCCGCGCGCATCGAGACAAGTCGTCACGAGCCCCGGATGTCAGCATTGTGCGGAGTCAGCTTCACTACATTTTTACAGTCCAAGCGTGCGACACTGCTCGAACGTTCTCTGTGGGGTGGGGTGGCTGTACGAGATCCGCGCTACCCGATCTGACGGTCCCGATGCGTCCGCGTCGCGGAATAGAGGCAACCCGTTGACCGGTCCACCGTTCGTACTCACCGTCCACACCAGCGGCCGTCGCGTCCATCGCCGCTTACCGAGGTAACAACATGACTCCGTTGCGCAAACTGTTGGCTGCTGCTGCTGTCGTCGGGCTCGTCGGTACGGGGGCCGCGCTGCACTCCGGGACCACGCCTGCTCACGCCGCGCCGTCGGTGCTCGCCGATGGGACGATCCCCGACGTCGCCGAGCGCGTCGTTGATAGCGTCGTGAACATCTCGACGTCTCACGCGGTCGAGGCCGGACCTGCCAGCTTCGACCCGTTCATGAATAGCCCGTTCTCACCGGGGCTTGGCGACCCGAGTGATCGCATGGCGATGAGCAAAGGCTCGGGCGTGATCGTCACGGCCAGCGGCCGGATCCTCACCAACGCGCACGTCGTGAAGGACGCCGATGACATCAAGGTGACGCTGCACGACGGCAACGACTACGACGCCAAGGTGATCGGCATCGATCCCAAGGCCGATCTCGCGGTGATCCAGCTCAAGGGCAACATCCCGCAGCTCAAGCCGCTCACGTTCGGCGATTCGACCGCGCTGCGGCTCGGTGAGGTCGTGCTCGCGATCGGCGATCCGTTCGGCGTCGGCAAGTCGGTGACGATGGGCATCGTCTCGGCCAAGGGCCGCGGCGGCATGGGGATCGAGGAGTACGAGGACTTCATCCAGACCGACGCGGCGATCAATCCAGGCAACTCGGGCGGCGCGCTGGTCAACCTCAAGGGCGAGCTGATCGGCATCAACACCGCGATCGCGTCCAAGAGCGGCGGCTACGCCGGCATCGGCTTCGCGATCCCGACGAACATGGCGCGGCCGATCATGGAGCAGCTGGTCGCGACCGGGAAGGTCTCGCGCGGCTACCTCGGGGTCAGCATCCAGACCGCCACGCCGGTGCTCGCCAAGGAGAACAAGCTGCAGGCCCAGCACGGCGCGTTCGTCAACGCGCTCGACCCGGCGGGCCCGGGCGCCAAGGGCGGCCTGGCCCAGGGCGACATCGTCACCGGGCTCAACGGCGTCGAGATCAAGACCAGCGACGTGCTGCGCAACGCGATCGCGATGATCAAGCCCGGCACGACGGTCGACCTGCAGGTCGTCCACAAGGACGGCAGCAAGGCGACGCTCAAGGCCAAGCTCGGCGAGCTGCCCTCGGACAACATCGTCCCCGGCAAGCGGCTGAAGAACGGCAAGCCGATGCCCAGGCCGAACCGCCAGCAGCAGCAGCAACAGCAGAAGCAGTGGCAGGAGATGCAGCGCCAGTGGCAGCAGATGCAGCG
>DASWOO010000182.1:0-1872 GCA_036404335.1 Kofleriaceae bacterium | reverse complement strand
GCAGGTGCCGATGAACCGCGCGTGGTCGGGCGCCATCGCCAGGTACAGCGCGACCGGGATCGCGACGAACACGACGCCGATCCCGACCATCGCCGCGAGGTGGCGGTTCGACGCCGCGCCGGCCTCGACCGCGACCAGCCGGGGCGGCGCCACGCCGAGGCCGGGCAGCGTCGCGGTCGGCTTGGCGTGGCCGAGCGCGCCGGAGCCGATCGCGCCGGCGCGGCGGGCGGTGCGCCACGCCATGACGCCGCCGACCAGGCACAGCGCGCTGGCGACGTAGATGCAGACGCACAGCTTGCAGGTCGTGCCGAGCTGGGTCAGCGAGATCGTGAGCATGACGATCGACGTCACCGCCGGCAGCGCCGTGGCCAGCGCGAGCAGGCCGGTCGCGCGGCGGTCGTCGCGCCGCCGGGTCACCGCGAGGTCGAGCGCGAAGAACGCCAGGAACGCGAACACCGAGAACGCGGCCAGCGCGATCGGCACGCCGCCCCAGACGTGGCCGCGCCACACCGACGAGTACGGGCTCATCAGCGCGACCTGGCAGCCCGACTCGCCGGCGTGGCTGACGCCGGGGATGAACGAGCAGTGCAGGTTGTTGTGGACCTGGCGGTCGAGGTGCTGGACGAAGTCGTAGGTCGAGATCGCCGCGAACACGGCGCCGATCACCGCGCCGAGCACCACGACCGCGAGCCAGGGAGGTCGTCTCATCGCGGTTGGTATAGCGTATACTGCGGCCTCATATGTGCGAGCTGCTCGGGATGGAATGCAACGTCCCGACCGACATCACGTTCTCGTTCGCCGGGCTCAGCGGCCGGGGCGGTCGCCATGGCCCGCACGCCCACGGCTGGGGTCTGGCCTTATACGAGGGCAACGTCGCGCACGTGTTCCGCGAGCCCAAGCCGGCGGCGGTCTCGCCGCTGGCGCGGTTCGTCCGCGACTATCCGATCAAGACCCTGCTCGCGATCGCCCACGTCCGGCGCAAGACCCGCGGCAAGATCAGCCTGGCCAACACGCATCCGTTCGTCCGCGAGCTGTGGGGCCGGACGTTCGTGTTCGCCCACAACGGCACGGTCAAGGACGCGTTCGGCCTCAAGCTCGGCGCGTTCCGGCCGATGGGCCAGTCCGATAGCGAGCACGCGTTCTGCGCGCTGCTCTCGGCGCTGCAGCACGACTTCCGCGAGCCGCCGCCGCGCGATCAGCTGGCCCAGGCGATCGCCGCGCACACCCGCAAGATCGGCAAGGGCGGCACGTTCAACGTGCTGCTCGGCGACAGCGACCAGCTCTACGCGCGGTGCTCGACCAAGCTGCACTACCTGATCCGCAAGGCGCCGTTCCGCAAGGCGACCCTGACCGACGAGGACCTCAGCGTCGACTTCGCCGCGCTGACCACGCCGCGCGATCGGGTGGCGCTGGTCGCGACCATGCCGCTGACCCGGGACGAGACCTGGACGACCGGCACGCCGGGCCAGATGTGGGTGTTCCGGCGCGGCAGACTCGTCCAGACCCTGCAGTCCTGACCCGCGCGGGCTAGCCATCGTGGCTTGCGCGTTGCAAGGTTAAGGCGGACGACATGGCCGCCAACCTCTACGACACCCTCGGCGTCAAGAAGGACGCGAGCGCGGAGGAGATCCGCAAGGCGTATCGCAAGCTCGCGCGCAAGCATCACCCCGACGTCAACCCGGGTAACCGCGCGGCCGAGGACAAGTTCAAGGCGATGTCGACGGCCTACGAGGTGCTGTCGGACGAGAAGAAGCGCCGCGACTACGACGAGTTCGGCGACGACGCGCTGCAGGGGAACTTCGACGCCGACCGCGCCCGCCAGCACGCGCAGTGGTCGCGCCAGCCGCGCGGCGGCCGCGGCACCGCGTCGGG
>DASWOO010000181.1:0-5738 GCA_036404335.1 Kofleriaceae bacterium | reverse complement strand
GTCGCCGAGCTCGGCGCTCGGCCAGCACTACCAGCGCGTGCTGCAGCACTCGGCGTCGCTCTACCACCAGATGCTCAGCTCGTGGGTCGGCATCCACGTCGAGCCGCTGGCCTCGCTCCGCAACGAGCCGACCCCGCCGTCGCGGATGCCGCGCGGCACGCAGCTCGTCGCCGCTCAGAGCTGAGAGCCAGCCAGGACGGCGTCGGGCGCCGCCGGCCCGGCCCAGATCGCGCCAGAACACGGCGAGCCAGAGCTAGGAGATAGCTCTGGTCAGCAACTCATCCGGCTGACGGTAAATCAGCCGGCCAGGCGCGAGAACGACGCTAGAACGTGAATTCGTAGACGCACGCGCTGTCGCCCTTCTGGCGGCAGCGGCGTTCGACCAGCGCGGTCTCGCGGAACAGCCCGGTGAGCTTGGCTGCGCCGAGGAACACGCCGATCTGCAGCTGACACGGCATGAACGTCGTGTCGGTGACCGTGCCCGTCGCACCGCGAAGCTCGGCGACCAGGCCGCCGGCGTCCGGACCGGTGACACAGCTCGTGTATGCGCCGCAGATCAGCTGCAGCAAGTCACCGCCGCTGTGCACGTTCATCGCGGCCTTCACGTTGTTGGCCGGCACGCCAAGGATCGTTGCGTACTGCGGGAAGATCTCGTAGCCGACCCGGCGCATCGTCCCTGTCAGGATCGTCTGCGCGAATGGCTCGAGCACTGCGCAGAACGTCTCGAACGCTGGCAGGTATAGATCTCCACGCTGGAGATCGTAGGAACGCTCGATGGTGTCCGCGATCGCGATTGCGCGCTGGACCTCTGGCGAGCTCTTGAAAATCGACGAGCGCAACGCGCGAAGCTCGGCAAGCACGAAAGGTGCCTGGATCTTCGCGTTGAGTTTATGGCCCGAAGGATAGTACATCGCGACCGACCTCCGTCTGAATGCTCACGGTACACGAGGCTTCGTAGAAAGCGAAACAACCTGCCCTGAAATTCTATGAGCTAACTCGTCACGTTAGCGACAGCTCGTGGCCAGTATCACCGGGTTTTCGCCGACCGACACTCGCGAGCAGGACTCACCATGACGGTGGCCGATCACGGCAAGATCGCGGACAGGTCGAGCGAGATGGGTTTGCGCTCCGCGCGCGACACCGAGATTTCCAGGTAGCGAGAAAAATAATCGTCCCGGCGTAACTCGAGGCGATGGACGCCGGGCTCGATCGCGATTCCGCCGCGCAGCGCGTCGAGTCCTGCGACAAATTTCCCGTCGAGGTAAACTTGGGCGTCGCGGACGTTGCTGCGGATCAACAGCACCGCGTCGGACGCCGATGCCCCGCGCGGACCGGTCCTGGGGCTACATGCCCCAAGCGTGATCAGGATGGCCGGGATCGCGCCCCGGAGGCTCACGGCGCGCCCGACAGCTGGGCCTCGACGAGCTCGCCCACGATCTTCACGGTGACCTGGGTGTCGGCCGCCGGCGACTTCTTGACGATCGACGCGATCCGGTCCACCGAATCGTTGGTCGCCACGCCGATCACCCAGCCGGACGGCGAGACGTGGCGGACGGTCGCGCGCGACACGCCCTTGGCGCCGAGCAAGTGCTTGATTTCGGCCTGGACCATGCCCCACGGCGTGCTGCGCGCCAGGCGGACCAGGACGACCCCGGGCTCGCTCGCCGGCGCGTCGTCGCCGGTGAACTGCTGGGTCTGCGCGAGCTCCTGCGGCGGCGGCGGCAGGACATCGCCGAGCGCGCTGGTCAGCGCGCGGTCGATCGCGCGCTCGGCGCCCGCGCCGGTGTCGTCGACGCGGGCGGTGATCAGCGCGTGGCCGGTGGTCGCCGAGCCCGGGCCCGTCGCCGCGTGGGTCTTGCGATCGATCAGCCGGACGTGGGCGTCGACCAGCACGCCGCTGCCGACGAGGCCGCGCAGGGGGACGGGCGCGCCGAGCGAGACCGAGCCGAGCGCGGCGACGTCGGCGCGGGCGTCGGCGGCCAGCTGCTCGGCCGCGCGGTCGTCGAGCGGCAGCTCGCCGTCGCGCCGGACCGGGTCGCCGCCGCCGGGCGCGCGCTTGATGCCGAAGCTTCCGCGGCGCAGCGCGGCCGACAGCGCGCCGACCCCGGGGACGTTGGCGTCCTTGCTGGCGCCGGCGCCGAAGTTGGCGCGCACGGCGTCGGGGCTGACCACGCGGACCAGCACGGTGGCGGACTGGCTGGCCGCGGCGTCCGGGCCCTTGAGCGCGATGTTGAGCTCGCCGAGCCGGGCGCGGAGCTTGTCGCGGTCGACGCGTACCGAGACCTGGACCTGCTTGCGGTCGTCGGCGAGCTGCTCCTTGACCACGGTGAACTTGGCGACCCACAGCCGGGCATGGCTGATCAGCTCGCGGTCGATCGCGGCCTTGTTCTGGCGGCGGACGTCCGGATCGACGAGCTCGGCGAGGGCCTGGCCGACCGCCTTGCCGAACGCCTCGTCGAGCGCGACGACCCGGGCGTCGCTGGCGGCGGCGTCGGCGTCGCCGTCGGCCTGGTAGGCCGCGAGGTCCTCGGCGCGCGCGGTGCCGGGCGCGGCGAGCCCGGCGCCGAGGCTGACCAGCCCGGCGAAGACAGCATGGACGAGGCGCTTCACGATGCGCGGGAGACTAACGCGAAGCCCTGAGGTGCGCCCGTCGCAACGAAACTTTGCGTTATTTCACACGCAAGCTCCGCGCGGCGCGGCAGGCTCGGAGCCATGCCTCGTCCCGAATCATTGAACCCGGCCAAGGCGCGGCGCGCCGCCAAGCACGCCGATCGCCCCGGCGAGGATTGCCGCGCCGAGCCCGGTCGCTATCGCGTCATCGTCGATCACGGCAAGTGCGAGGGCAAGCGCGACTGCGTCGAGGTCTGCCCTTACGGCGTGTTCGAGGTCCGCCGCATCGACGACGCGGACTTCGCGCGGCTGTCGTTCCTGGGCAAGCTCAAGAGCCGCGCGCACGGCCGGTTGACGGCGTACACGCCCAAGCTCGACGCCTGCCAGGCGTGCGGGATGTGCGTCGTGGCGTGCCCGGAGAAGGCGATCACGCTCGTGCCGCGCTGACGCGCGTCGCGACTAGCGCGGCTTGTGGGCCGGCTTGGCGTACTTGGGGTGCGGCGGCCGCGGCGCCTCGGGGGCGACCGGCACCGGCATCGCCAGGCCGCCGGCGACCTCGTGATAGTCGGGCGGCGGCGACGTGGGCGCCGGGTCATCGGGCACGCCCCACGGGTCGGCGGGGGGCGAGGCCGGCATCCGGCCGAGGACGACCGTCGCGTCATCGTACATCCGCTCGGCCTTGTTCAGGCCGAAGCCGAGCGCGGCGCCGGCCAGGCCCGCGGCGACCGACACCGCGCCGATCTGGCGGAGCCGGCGGCGGCGGACGCCGACCACGCAGTCCTTGAGCAGGATCGTGCCGTCGGCGCGCTGGAAGTAGCGCACGCACAGCTTGCCCTCGTGCTCGACGATCAGCGCCTCGGCCTCGTCGCGCGTCATGTCCGACAGGTTGTAGACGGACTTCGCGCAGTCGGTGCAGTGGCGGACCCGGTCGTCGCCGGCCATGTCGGCCCAGCGCGCCGGGCACGGCGCCGCGACCCGCAGGTTGTCGAGCACCGGCAGCGTGCGCCGGGCCTCGAGCTCGGCGACCAGCCGGCTGGCGTCGGCGAGCTCGCGCTGGCGGTCACGGACCTCGGTCTCCAGCGCGGACTTGCGGGCGGACAGCGCGGCCAGGTCGTTGCGGTAGCTCATGCCTGGTTCCACGCACGACCCGGCCCCCAGATTCGTCAGATCCGCGAGAAATCGCTACTTGCGCGAGATCAGAAGATAAAGCGTGGCCGGCCCGCCCGGCGAGCTCACGGTGATCGCGCCGTGATCGACGGCGGTCGCGGTGGCGTGCGGCGCGTCCTTGGCCCAGGCCGGGGGCGCCTCGAGCCACAGGGTCGCGGCGGGCACGGCGTTGATCGTCCAGCCGATCGCCGGCGTGCCGGTCACGCCGTCGACGATGATCACCGGCGGATCGCGGTCGCCGGCGGCGGGCAGCGCGCGCGGCTCGGCGAGCGCCAGGCGGATCGCCTCGAGCGGCACGGCCAGGGTGACCCGCCAGCTGCCGTCGGTCTCGGGCTCGGCGGCGATCGCGATCGCGGCGTCGACGGCGGCGTCGAGCCGGGCGCGCAGCGGGCCGCCTGCCCCGCCGGCCGCGAGCTGGTCGCCGACGGTGCCGCCGCTGGCCAGCGGGAGCTTGGCAAGCATGGCCGCGAGCTTGTGCCGGGCGGACTGCTCGGCGCCGCGGCGCGAGGTGCCGAGCGCGACGGCGGGTGACGGCGCGTGTCGATCGGCGACGCCGGTGCCGCTGGCGGTCAGCCAGCCGGCGGCGTAGTCGAGGTGGGCGGGGTAGGCCGGGGCGGGGGCGGCGGCGGGGACGGGGGGACGACCGGCGGGGGCGGCGATGGCGGGAGATGAAGACGCCAGGGACACATAGCCGGCGAGCACCGCGCCGCAGACGGCGCGGTAGCCGGCGAGCACCGCGCCGCAGACGGCGCGGTGGACGGCGCGGTGGCCCCCTACTCCCACTCGATCGTCCCGGGCGGCTTGCTGGTGATGTCGTAGACCACGCGGTTGATGCCGCGGACCTCGTTGATCACCCGCGACGAGATCCGGCCGAGCAGGTCGTACGGCAGCTGCACCCAGTCTGCCGTCATGCCGTCGCGCGAGTGCACCGCGCGCAGCGCCAGCGCCTCTTCATAGGTGCGCGCGTCGCCCATCACGCCGACCGAGCGCACCGGCAGGAGCACGCCGAACGACTGCCAGATCGACTCGTACAGCCCGGCCGCGCGGATCTCTTCCTCGATGATCGCGTCGGCCGCGCGCAGCACGTCGAGCCGCGACTTGACCAGCGATCCCAGGCAGCGCACCGCGAGCCCCGGCCCGGGGAACGGCTGACGCCACACCATGTGGTGCGGCAGGCCGAGCTCGAGCCCGAGCTGGCGGACCTCGTCCTTGAACAGCTCGCGCAGCGGCTCGACCAGCGCGAGCTTCATCCGCTCGGGCAGGCCGCCGACGTTGTGGTGCGACTTGATCACCGCCGAGGGGCCCTTGAACGACACGCTCTCGATCACGTCGGGGTACAGCGTGCCCTGGGCGAGGAACTCGGCGCCGGCGATCGACTTCGACTCCTCTTCGAACACCGCGATGAACTCGTAGCCGATGATCTTGCGCTTCTTCTCGGGGTCGGTCGTGCCCTCGAGCGCGGCCAGGAACCGCTGCTCGGCGTCGATCACCCGCAGGTCGACCTGGAAGTGATCGCGGAAGATCGCCGCGACGTGCTCGCGCTCGCCGCGCCGCAGCAGGCCGTTGTCGACGAAGATGCAGGTCAGCCGGTCGCCGATCGCCCGGTGCAGCAGCGCGGCCGCGACGCTCGAGTCGACGCCGCCCGACAGCCCGCAGATCACCCGGCCGTTCGCGCCGACCTGGGTCCGGATCCGCGCGATCGCCTCGTCGACGAACGACGCCATCGACCAGTCGCCGGCGGCGTGGCACACGCCGAACAGCCAGTTGCCGAGCAGCTCGGCGCCGCGCGGCGTGTGCACGACCTCGGGGTGGAACTGCACGCAGTGGATCCGGCGCTCGGCATTGGCGAACCCCGAGAACTCGCAGTTGTCGGACTCGGCGGTGTGGACGAAGCCCGGCGGGATCGCGTGGACCCGGTCGCCGTGCGACGCCCAGACCTCGAGCTCGTCCCCGGCGGCGGC
>DASWOO010000180.1:0-7682 GCA_036404335.1 Kofleriaceae bacterium | reverse complement strand
AGCGCGTGGCGGTCGGTCATGCCGCTGACGTAGTCGGTGACCCGCAAGATCCGCCCGTACACCGACGCGCCGTCGAGCTTGACCCCGCGACCGGCGAGCAGCGCCCGGGTCTTGTCGTGCAGCGCGCTCGCGCCCGGCTCCGCGGCCGCCGCGGGGACGAACGTCGACAGCAGGCCGCCGAGCGCCTTATACCCCGCCAGCTCGATCTCGATGACCTCGGGCGCGCGGTAGCACTTCGTGAACGCCAGATCCTTGAGCGCCTGGAGCTTGTCCGCGTCCGCGATGTGATCGGCGAGCGAGCTGCCATGGCTGCCGTCGAGGATCGCCGGCTCGTGATCGATGAACACCGCCACGCACTGGCGGATCATGTGGCCGATCGCGTTGGCCCGCAGGTACCCGATGCGCTCCATGTGATCGCCGCAGGTCGCCAGCCGCGCCGGATCGACCGACGTCGCCAGCGCCGCGAGCAGCTCCTCGGCGACCCGCTGCTCGACCAGGCCCAGCCGCACGCCGTCCTCGATGTCGAGGATCGAATAGCAGATGTCGTCCGCGGCCTCGACCAGGAACGCGAGCGGGTGCCGCGCCCACATCGCCGGCCCGAGCGACACGAGCCCGACCTCGTCCGCCAGGGCCGCGAACGCCGCGGCCTCGTCCTGGAAGAACCCGTGCTTCTTGGTGCTGACCACGCCCTTGCGCCGGAGCTCGCGGCCGGCCTCGCGCGGGTACTTGGAGAACGCCGCCAGGGTCGCCGCGGTCAGGTGCAGGCCGCCATCGCCCTCGAGCTGCAGCCGGGTCAGCACGCGGAAGCCCTGCGCGTTGCCCTCGAACGTCTCCAGATCGTCGCGCTGGCGCGGGTGCAGCCCGGCGGTGATCTCGCGGCCCTCGGCCGACTGGAAGTACGCCGCGATCGCGCTCTCGCCGGCGTGGCCGAGCGGCGGGTTGCCGATGTCGTGCGCCAGGCAGCCGGCGGCGACGATGTCGCCGAAGTCCGGGACGTCGACGTCGAGCCCGGGGTGGCGCTCGAGCACGACCCGGCCGACGTCCTTGGCCAGCGACCGGCCGACCGACGCGACCTCGAGGCTGTGGGTCAACCGCGAGTGCCCGACGTCGTTGTCGGGGAGCGGAAACACCTGGGTCTTGTCGTGCATGCGGCGAAACGCCGTGGAGAACAGGATGCGGTCCCAGTCGCGCTCGAACGGGCTCCGCTGCTTTTGCGTGTCGCCACCGCGGAACGCGCCGGTGAACGACAGCCGCTTCCGCGACAGCAGCCGCTGCCAGGCCATGGACATCGCCGCCATCCTACTCCGATCGGGTAACGCCCGGCCTGCCGACCGCGACCCTGCCGGGGCGGCCGGGTCGCGCGCAGCTAGTTGATCCAGCGCGGCGGATCGTCGGGCCGGTGGGCGTCGTCGTTTTGCTCGGGCTCGGGCTCGGCCGCCAGCATCGGGAACGGGATCAGCTTGCCGAGCGGCTCGCCGTCGTCCTGCGTGACCTCGGCGCGCTCGCGGCGCAGCCGATCCTCGAGGTCCCACTGCGCGATCCGCCGCCGGTTCTGCCGCCGGCGCTGCCACCACGCCAGCGCGAGCAGCAGCGCGCACGCGACCCACAGCAGCAGGCCGAGCACGCCGATCGGCGCCAGGAAGTAGCGATTGCCGAGGTCGCCGCGCCACTCGTCGAACAGCGCGTGGATCGGCTTGCCGAACGCCCGCGTCGCGGCCTGGTCGAGCGACTGGCCCTTGCCGAGCGCGTTCAGGAACCGGCGGAACGGCCAGCGATCACCATCGTCGCTGGTGTCCTCCCAGCGGCCGCGCCGCGACAGGTAGCCGACGAAGTCGTAGCTCTCGGCGTAGGCGCGGTTGGCCGGCAGCTCCTCCTGCGGGAACGTGGCGTCGAGGTGGTCGAGCTCGATGATGCTGTGGCTCCACGCCATGCCGGCCAGGGTCTCGGTCCGCTCCCACGACCACTCGCCGGAGTGCTGGTAGGCGAAGCCCTCGTGCAGCCAGTGGGTCGCGTGCGCGCCGAGCGCGGCGCCGAGCGCGATGTGCGCGAGCTCGTGGCGCAGCGTGGTCGCCGGGTCCTCCATCTGCGCGCCGCGCCGCATCGCCACGCTGATCACGCCGAGGTCGGGGTAGGCCACGCCGATCGCCCAGGTCGGCGCGCCGCGGCCCTCGGGCGCGACGCTCGCCAGGTCGCTGGCATCGCGGATCAGCCGGACCTCGATCGCGGCCGGCGAGGGCAGGTCCATCAGGTCGGCGGCGATCCGGCCCAGCTCGCGCTCGGCGCTGTCCGCCAGCTGCTGCGCGACGGCCTCGAGGCCGGGCTCGGCGAGCACGCTGACCCGGCCGGCGCGGACCGCGGGCTCGAGGTGCGGCGTGGCTCGCGCCGGCGTGAGCCAGCCGAGCAGCACGGCGAGCGCGATCAGCACCGCGCGCGCGAGGCTATGGCGCGTGGAGCTCGATCTGCTGCTTGTCGGTCGCGCGCTCCTTGGCGTAGAGCACGATGCCGCCGGCGACGACCGCCCCGGCGATCGCCGCGTAGACCCACCACTTGGTTCGTGGCTCAGCCTCGTCGGCGCGCCGCCGGCCGGGGGCGGGCGCATCGGATTCGACGAGCAAGGGCTGATCGGGGTCTGGCGCATGATCGCTCCACGTGTGGATCTGGTCGGCGACCGCGCCGAGCACACGCTCGACGTCGGTCACCGGTCCGGAGGCGCTGTTGCTGGTGCCGAGCGGGTGGGGCGGCTCGGAACGGCCGAGCTGGCCCCACGCGGAGATGGTGTCGCCGGAGCGGACGAGCGCGACGCGCGCATCGACGCGCGCGAGCACCCAGCCGAGCTCGGCGGGCGCGGGCCGCTGGCCATGCCAGCCGGCGACGCGGCGCGCGAGGTCGCTCCACGTGCCGGCGGTCTCGACCAGCGGGACCTTGATCGCGGCCTGGCTGCGGACCGCCGTGCCGGATGCCCAGCCGCGGCGGGTGGCGAGCGCGGCGGCGATCACGTGGTCGCCGGCGGGCAGCGTGGTCTTGAGCGGCGAGACGCCGGCGCGCTGGAAGTCGATCCAGACCGCGGCGCCCGGCTCGTCGGTGGTGATCTCGAGCGGCACCAGCTCGAGATCGGCGGCGGTGTCGATCACGGGATACTTCGCCCACACGCCGGCGGCGATCTCACCCGGGCGCTGGTTGCCGCCGAGCGTGCGCAGCCGGGTCGCGGCGGTCAGCGCGGCGTCGAGCTGGCCGTCGTGATCGGCGCACAGCAGCACGTAGATCCAGGCGCGCGCCAGCTCGGGCACGGCGAGGCCGGCGGCCTGGCGCGCGGCGGCGAGGCCGATCGCCTGGCGCGCCGCGGGCATCGCCTCGTGGCAGCGCAGCTCGCCGTAGGCGCGCTGGGCGGTGGCGAGCGCGGCCGACAGCGCGAGCGCGTCGCGATCGACGTCGCGGCCGGCGAGCGCGTCCTCGACGCCGTTGCCGGTGACCGGATCGAACCCGGCCGCGGTGATCGCCGCCTCGAGCCTGCGCGCCGCGTCGTCGCGGTCACCGGCGGCGAGCGGCGGGCTCAGGTTGATGACCGCGACGCGCTCGACGTGCGCGGTGCGCAGGGTCGGCGGGGCTTGCGGCGCGGCCTGGCTGGTCGACGCCGTGGCGGCGAAGACCCCGACCAGGGCGCCGATTACGGCGATCGCTGCTTGAAGTACTCGTTGAGGGCCCATACGTCACGCGCCCGGAGGCCGTCGAACTGTATGCCGACCCCGTCCGCGGCGGACCAGCGAACGGTCGCCCCGACCGAGATCGCATCGGCCTGCGTGGGCACGTGGAACGCGATCTCGACTCGCTGTCCCATCGAGAACTTGGTCTCTGCCGAGATCAGGGCGCCACCGAGCGACATGTTCAGCATGGTGCAATCGCTCGTGCTTCCGTTGACCGTGAGCTTCGTCGGAATCGAGACGTCGTGACGTGTCTGGCGGCGATTGTCGGCCACTGTTCCCCCAAGTGGGGCCCATTGTATGCGCTGCGGCAGCGAAGGCCATCGCAGGCGACGTGGGATCCACCGTGAGCACCACGAAAGGATGGATCCGGATCGGCCGTGCGCACCTGCCCAAACAGGCTACCAGGTACGATCTTGACCGCCGGCCGTGCGGCAGGCGCGCCTACTGCAGCTTGATATCGATGTAGGCCTTCTTGCGCAGCTCCTCGAGCCAGACGGCCTCTTGCTTCTCGGTCTCGCGGCGGCGCAGCTCGGTGCGGAGCTGCTCCTTCATGTCGTTGAACGAGCCGAGCTCCGAGCGCTTGACCTCGGTGACGGTGAACACGTGGAAGCCCTGAGGCCCGGCGATCGGACCGCGGACGTCGCCCTTGTCCATCGCGAACACGATCGGCTCCCACTCGGGGGTGGCCAGGCTGCCGCGCTGGAACCAGCCCAGCTCGCCGCCGGTCGCCTTGGTGCTGTCGTCGTCGGAGTCGGCCGCCGCGACCTTGACGAAGTCCTCGCCGCCCTTGACCTTGTCCATCGCGGCCGTCGCCCTGGCCCTGGCGGCCTCGATCTGCTGCTCCGTCGGATGGTCCGGCGTCTTGAACAGCATGTGCGACAGCTTGACCGCCTGGACCTGCTCGGTCCGGCGCGCCATCTGATCGTAGCGGGCGCGGACGTCGTCGTCGCTGATGTTGACCTTGGGCGCGACCAGCTGGTTCTCGGCGCGCAGCCGCAGCAACTGGCGGCGCAGCTCCTGCTTGTACGCCTGCAGCGTGTAGCCCTGGGCCGCGAGCGCCTGCTGGAGCTGCGCGTCGTCGAGGTTGTTCTGCTGCTTGATCGAGTCGATCGCGGCCTGGACCTCGCTGGACTCGACCTCGACCTTGGCGGCGTCGGCCGCCTGGACGATCAGCTCCTCGTTGACCATCTGGTCGAGGGTCTGGCTGGTCAGCTTGGCGATCCGGCGCTCGCGCTCCTTGGGATCGGTGATCTGCGCGGCCTCGGCGAGCACCGGCGAGCTGCGGGCCTGCAGCTCGCTGCTCAGGATGATCGCGTCGTTGACGATCGCGACGACGTACTCGACCTTGATCCGGCGGCCGCGGTTGGGCGACGGGGTACCCGGCGCGGCGGCCTTGGCCCCGGCGGGCTTGCCCTCGTCATCGGCGTCGGCCTTGCCGCCGCCCCCGTTCTTGGCGGCGTCGGCCGCGGCGGCCTTGTCGGCGGCCTCCTTGCCCTCGCGGGCGGCCTTGTCGGCGGCGGACTTGCCCGGCTTGGTCGGCTTGGGCTGCGCGTGCGCGGTTCCGAGCATCAGCCCGAGGCCAGCGACCAGGCTGGCAACGATCGTAAGCAATGAACGAGAGCTACGCACGACGATGAGACCTCGGAGAGATGAGCCAGGTTGCCTACGGCTTGCCGGCGGGGGCTGGACGTACTCCAGAACCGCCGGCAGATCCAGCAGAAGAGGCGGGCGGGGCGCCCGAAGCCGGCATCGGCGGCGCCATCGGCAGCGGCGGCAGGTCGTGGCCGCGGCCGTCGTCGACCGCCTGCGAAGTGTCGATCCGGACCTTGGCCAGGTTCGCCTCGTTCACCTCGATCTTCGCCGAGGTCTTGAGGTTATCGACGAAGTCTTTCTGCGCGTTGACCCGCTTGTCGCGGAACAGCTTGTTGCGGATCGCCGGCTTGGCGTCGTCGAAGCCCTTGGTCATCGACCGCCGGCGGCCGGTCTGCTTGAGCACGTACCAGGTGCCGTTGCCGGCGTCGACCGCGGTCGAGACATCGCCGATGTTGGCCAGCGCGAACGCGGCCTTGACCACCGGCGCGGGCAGCTCGGCGGCCCGGGCGTCGAAGTAGCGCAGATCGCCGCCGCGCAGCTTGGTGTCCTCGTCCTGGCTGTAGCGGCCGACCAGGTCGCGGAAGCCCTTGTTGGTCTTGCCGGCCTCGCCGCGCGCCTCGCCGGCGACCCGGGCGGCCTGCGCGCGGTTCTTGACGATGATCGCCGAGGCGCGGACCTCCTCGGGCTTGACGTACTCGGCGAGGTTGGCGTCGTAATACGCCTTCATCTCGGCGTCGGTGATCGTGTCGGCGGTGATCTTGTTGTCCAGCTCGCTCTGCATGAGCTTCTGGATCATCACCTGCTTCATCGTGCGGACGACCTCGGGGTCCTTGTCGAGGCCGCGCCGGAACGCCTCCTTGGCCAGGACCTCGAAGCGGACCAGCGAGTCGAGGAATTCCTTCTTCTGCTCGAGCGAGGTGTAGCGCGCGCGGATGTACGGCGACTGGCGGTTGATCCGCTCCTGCAGCTCGCCGAGCGTGATCGTGACGTCGTCGATCCGGGCGAGCGGTGCCTTGAGCTCCTCGGCGTTCTGCGCCGGGGCGGCCGGGATCGGCGCGCCGGGCGCGGGCCCGACGGGCGACGGTTGCGCCGGCTGATCGTCTCGCCGCGGCTCGTGAGGCTCGCGGCTGCGCCGCTCGCTGTCCGGCTTCTGGCACGCGGCGAGGCCCACGCCCAGGAGCGCGACCACCCACAGACCGGCGGTAACCCGAGTCTTCACAACAGGTTCAGGTAGCACGAGCCAGGGCGTCCAACAAGGCCCGCCTGGCGCCCGCCGGCCCGCCCGGCGCCGCCGGTGCGATCGCGTATCGCCCGTCCGGCAGCCTGCGCCAGCCGGTCGCCAGGAAGCCCCGCGCGAGCGGCGCGGCGCTGTCCGGGAGCGCGACCGCCACGCGCGCCGAGCTGATCTCGAGCGCCAGCACGCCGGCGCCGCGCGCGATCGCCTTGACGCCCATCAGCTCGGCCAGGAGATCGACGTCCGCCGGCGACGGCCCGTAGCGGTCGACGATCTCGGCCATCACGTCGCGCAGCTCGTCGTCGTTCTCGATCGCCGACAGCCGCTTGTACAGCTCGAGCCGCTGGCCGGGGTCGGGCACGTAGTCGTCGGGGATGAAGCCCGGGGTCTCGATCGACAGCTCGGGGTCGATCGCGGCGTGGATCGGCTTGCCGCCGAGCTCGGCGACCGCGGCGTCGAGCATCTTGACGTACTGGTCGAAGCCGACCGCGGCGATCGAGCCCGACTGCTTGGCGCCGAGCAGCTCGCCGCCGCCGCGGATCTCGAGGTCCTGCGACGCGATCTGGAAGCCGGCGCCGAGCTCGGTGAACCGCTGCAAGGTCTCGAGCCGGCGGCGGGCCTCCTCGGTCAGGTGCTCGGGCTCGGGCACCAGCAAGTAGCAGTACGCGCGCTCCTTGCTGCGGCCGATCCGGCCGCGCAGCTGGTAGAGCTGCGACAGGCCGAACGCGTCGGCGCGGGCGACGAACATCGTGTTGGCGCGCGGGATGTCGAGGCCGCTCTCGACGATCGTGGTCGCGACCAGGACGTCGAGCTCGCCGCGCACGAACTTGAGCATGACGTTCTCGAGCTCCTCGCCGCTGAGCCCGCCGTGGCCGATGCCGATCCGCGCCGCGGGCACCAGGGCCTGGAGATACGCGGCCCAGTCCTCGATCGGCCGGTCGTCGTCGCGCGGCTTGAGCCGCTTGCCGGGCGGCTCGCCGGGCTCGTGGGCGACCCGCACATCCCGGATGCGCGTGCCCATCGTGCCGATCGTCGGCGTGATGAAGAACAGCTGGCCGCCGCGGCCGAGCTCGCGCTCGATCGCCTCGCGGATCGTGGCGTCGTCGACCCGCGACACGAACGTGCGCACCGCGCGGCGGTCGGCCGGCGGGGTC
>DASWOO010000179.1:0-18134 GCA_036404335.1 Kofleriaceae bacterium | reverse complement strand
GCTCGGCGCGCTCGGTGACGAACATGACCAGCGCCGGCAGCTCGGTGATGGCCGCGCGCGCGGTCGGCACCGCTTCGGCCCAGCACGCGACCGCGCGCGCCCGCGGCGGCAGCGGCGCGTCGACCGCCACGCCGAGCGCGCGCAGCTTGCTCAGCGCGGCCCGGGCCAGCGGCTGCGCCGGCTCGAGCACCAGCGCCCCGCCCTCGCCCGCGGCGACGCGCGCGCCCGCCCCGGCGACCTCCGGCGGACACAGCCCCGAGGTCAGCACCACCTGGAGCGCCTCGCTATCGCGAAACCCGAGCGCCAAGGCTACCGCTTGGTGGCGATCGGCTGCGCGGCCGGCGCCTGGCTCGCGGGGGCCTCGTCGGCCGCGGCCTCGCTGCCGCGCGAGACCTCGAGCTTGTCGCTGCGCAGCCCGCCCTCGACGACCCGGTTGGCGAGCTGGCGGTGCGCGTCCTCGTGCTCGGCGGGCAGCGCGTCGGCGTCGCTGGTGTAATCGATGACCAGCTCGCGCTTGCCGGTGGCGGGATCGACGCGGAGCCGGAGGATGACGTCAGGCATGGGAGACACCGTGCGCTTCCGTGAGGTGCGCGAACGACGCGCGGTCGAGGACCTTGCGCTCGAGCAAGAGGTCGCGGAGCGCGACGAGCAGGGCGCGCTGGCCGGTCAGGATCTCGCGGGCGCGGGCGCGCTCGTCCTCGAGGATCTGGCGGATGTGGTGATCGATCCGGGCGCGCGCCGCCTCCGAGGTCGGCGCGTCCTTGTTGTGGGCCCAGCGGCCGACGCCGACCTCGCCGCTCGCGCCGTAGCGCTCGACCAGCGAGCGCGCGATCTCGGTGGCGCTGTGCAGGTCGCTGCCCGCGCCGATCGACATGTCGTCGAGCAGCAGCGCCTCGGCCTCGCGGCCGCCGAACAGCGTGCAGATCGTGTCGCGCAGCTGGGCGACGGTGACGACGTAGCGGTGGGCGTGATCGCCGTGCTTGACATAGCCCAGCGCGCCGCCGAGGTCGCCGCGGATGCTGATCCGGTCGATCGGCGGCGCGTGGCGGCAGGACAGCGCGGTCACCGCGTGGCCGGCCTCGTGGGTCGCGACGACCAGCTCCTCGGCCGCGGTCAGCTTGGGCCGGTCGAGGTACAGCTCGATCGCGCGCTCGACGTCGGCCGGCGTCGACGGGCCGGTCGTGGCCTCGCGCAGCCGGATCCGCGCGAGCTGGCGGACCAGCGCCTGCAGGTGATCGCCGGAGTAGTGCGTGCCGCCGGCCGGACCGGGCACCAGATCGTCGGTGCGCTTGACCGCGTAGTCGAGCGCCTCGGCCGACAGCTCGGTGCCGAGCGCCGCGTCGTGGACCGCGAGGATCGCGCGGCGATCCTCGGCGTTGGGGTACGGGATGTGGAGCACGAACTCGAACCGGCCGGGCCGCATCAGCGCGCCGTCGAGCGACTCGACGAAGTTGGTCGTGCCGACGATGAACACCAGCTCCTCCTTGCGGAACCCGTCCATCTCGGTGAGCAGCTGGTTGACCATCGAGTGCTCGACGCCCGAGCCGCCCTCGAACCGGCCGCGCGCGCCGGCGAACGAGTCGAGCTCGTCGAACACGATGACCGACGGCGCGCTCTGCCGGGCCTTGGCGAACACCGCGCGCAGGTTGTGCTCGCTCTCGCCCACCCACTTGCTCTTGAGCTCGGGGCCCGAGACGATCGTCACCGCGGCGCCGAGCGCGGTCGCCATCGCCTTGGCGAACAAGGTCTTGCCGGTGCCGGGCGGGCCCCAGAAGATCATGCCGCGCGGGATCAGCTTCTCGATCCGCTCGATCTGCGCCGGGTCGGCGAGCTTGTCCTTGGCCGCGAGGATCGAGAGGATCTCGGCGCCGAGCCGGTCCTTGACCGGGCCGTAGCCGCCGATGTCGCGCTCGAGGTCGACCTGCGGCAGCTCGACCTGGTGGCTGAGCGTGGCCGAGCGCAGCTGGGCGTACGCCGGCTTGGCGTCGGTCGGGTAGTCCTCGCCGGTCAGCGCCGCGAGCTGGCGGCGCAGCCGCACGGCGTTGACGCCCGAGACCAGCTTGTACAGCGCGTACGGATCGAGGCCCTTGCCGAGCTTTCGCGCCTCGCGGCGGGTGACCAGCGCGCGCAGCCGATCGCGCGGCACGCCGAGCATCGCCGAGCGAACCGGGAACAGATTCTCGATCGGCTGGGGCAGCGAGAACGACGGATCGCAGAACCCGAGCCACAGGACCTCGGGGTTCTCGTACAGCAGCGGGATGACCTCGCGAGCCTCGGCGCCGAGCGACATCCCGCCGCCGCCGCTCGCGCCGATGATGTCGAGGTGGGGCAGCACGACGATGCGCTCGCCGATCGCGCCGCGCACGACCTCGCGCAGCTGGTGGATCATCGACGCGACCATGCCGGCGCCCTGCGGCGGCGGCGGCAGGTCCTTCGCGGGCCGGCCGTCGAGGTACAGGCAGCGCGTGCCGTCCGGCTTGAGCCGGTCGCGCAGGCTGCGATAGATGTAGGGCGCCAGCTCCTTCTCGCATTCGATCAGCACCGGCAGCCGGCGGCGCAGCGCATCGACGCAGCGCGCGAGCTCCTCGGGGTAGGCCGCGTCGACCGCGGCGAACACCGACAGCTCCTCGGCCAGCTCGGGCTCGGCGATGACGCGCGTGGTGGTCACAACCTGACCCGGATCGTGACGTTGCCGGCCTCGTCGGCGTGGCTCTCCTCGATGTGGCCGAGCTGCGCCGCCTTCTCGGTCAGCGCGCCGACCGTGGCCCGGCCGATCGCGCCGTCGAGCTGCTTCTTGAGATCGCCGAGCACGCCCTCGAGCTGGCGGGTGACCGCCTGGCGCAGCGCGGAGGTCTTGGCCGCGAGCTTGTCCTCGAGCGCCTGCCGGGCATCCTCGCGCAGCACGGCCTCGGCGTGGCGCTTGTGCTCCTCGGCGACCGCGCGGGTGAGGTCGATGGTCTCGTCGAGGTGCTCGCCGGCGCCGAGCGTGACCGCCACGGTCGCGGCGATCAGATCGACGACGATCTCGGTGCCGTCGGGCTCGGTCCGCTTGCAGGTCTGGCCGTCGCGGGTGAAGCCCAGGCCCTCGAGCTCGCGGCCGAGGTGATCGGCCATGCGCTGGGGCGGCAAGATCGGCAGCATCTCGAGCGGCGAGACCACGCCGTCCTCGACATGGATCGTCCGGACGAGCGACTCCGAGACTCGGACTTGGATGGCGCGGCTCACGGCGTCCAATGTAGCGCCTTTCAGGTCGGGAGCGCGGCGAGCTGGGACAGCCAGGTCGCCGCCTGGGCGGTGCCGGCGGCGCCGACCCGCTCGAACCGCGCGAGCAGCAGCTGGCTGGCCGCGTAGTCGTCGTCCATGAACCGCACCCCGCGGTGCGCCTCATCCCACCCCGCCCACCGGACCACGCCGCGCAGCAGCGCGCCGGCCGCGACCCGGGCCTGCGCGCGGATCGCCAGGCTCGTCGCGCGATCGAGCTCGGCCGGCAAAGGCGACAGCCCGCGCTCGAGCAGCGGCGCGGCGGCGTCGAGCACGAAGCCGGCGAGCTCGCGGCGGCCGGCGCGATCACACGCCGCCATGAACCGGTCGAGCACCGCGTCCTGCGCGGCGCCGAGCGCGATCAGCTCGCCCGGCTGCGTCGCCTGGCGCTTCGCCAGCTCGATCGCCCGCCAGCGCCGGCCCAGATCGCCGGCCAGCGACTCGGCCACGACCGCGCCCGCCCCGGTCGCCAGCGCGTCGAGCCCCGCCAGGGCGATGGCGTGCGCCTCGGCGTCGTCAGCGGGCCCCGGCGCGCTCATCACGTCGGGGAACCCGAGCCAGGCCAGCGCAAGCTCGCGCACCGGCCGGTGGGCCGCGACCCGCGCCTGCAGCGGCGTACCCTCGGTCGCCTCCAGCGTCAGGTAGCCGATCACCTGGTCGCCGACGCTCGGCGGCGGCCCGGCGGCGCGCCGCGCGAGGTGATCGACGCCGACCTCCTCGACCGCGCGCAGCCGGCGCCGCTGCCCGACCGGCCGCTGCTCGGGCAAGGGCGGCGCCGTGACCAGCCAGCGCAGCAGCTGCAGGGTCACCGTCGAGAACGTCAGCCCGACCGGCGGGCGCAGCGCCCAGATCCGGCCGCGGCGCGTCGCCTCGCCCTCGGCGAGCGCGATCGGCAGCGCCCCGCTCCGCCGCCACAGCGCCGGCCAGACCTGGGCGAGCGCGTCGCCGAGCACCCGCTCGGCCGCCGTCGAGATCGCCGGCGGCAGCGCGGCGAGCCGGAACATCCGCCCGGTCACGCCCTGCGCATCGCCGGTGATCAGCGCGCGCAGCACCCGGATCAGCTCGGCCTCGCTCTCGGCGACCAGCGCCGGTCCCGGCTCGGGCTCCGGTTCCAGCTCGAGGTCAGCCGTCACGCCGGACCTTGCCGACCAGCCGATCCGCGCTCGGCCAGCCGTTGATCTGCAGCGCCGCCTTCGACAGCCGGATCTCGATCGTGTTCGCCTGCCTCATCTGCGGGTCGTCCGGCGAATATGCCGCGGTCAGGTAGTGCATGCGCTGGTTCGCCGATCCGATCCACCGCCGGCCCTCCGGCGGCCTCGGCTCCGGCCGCGTCTGATCGTACGGCCCGTCGACCAGCAGGTCCGTCACCGCCAGCAACGCCGCCGCGTCCGCGCGCGCGCCCAGCCCCTCGAGCGTGTAGCCCGAGAACACCATCACCGTCATCCCCCGCCCCCGCGCGTACGCCGCCAGCTTCGCGAGCCCGTCCGCCTGCTCGAACGGCTCGCCGCCCAGGAACGACACGCCCTCGACGCCTCTGGCCTGCGCCGCCGCGATCTGGTCGATCAGCGCGTCCTCGCGCAGGTCGGCACCGCGCCGCTCGTCGAACATCTCCGGGTTACAGCACCCGGCGCAGCGGATCGAGCAGCCCTGCACCCACATCGCCCAGCGCCGGCCCGGCCCCTCGGCGCGCGTGTCCTCGACGATCTGCGCGACGCGCACCATGCGCCAGCATAGCGCGGAAACCGTTGCCCGAGCCTGCCAGCCGCCGGGCCCCGGCCGGGTGCTAGCCTGGTCCGCCATGCCGCTCGCGCTCGACCCGGACGACGACGACGACCCCGAGTTCCTCCACGCCATCGCGCCCGTGATCACCTGCGTGCTCGCCAGCCTCGCGCCGCCCCAGGCCTACGTCGTCAAGATCGACAGCTGGTTCGGCGTCGCCTGGGCCGCGTTCTCGCGCAAGGAGCACGGCGCGGTCGGCATCCACACCGCGCGCCCCCTGTGCATCCCGCCCTTCGTGCCCGGCCGCGTCCGCGCGCAGGCGTTCTATCGCGGCTCGCCGAGCGCCGGCTACGCGCTCGCCGACGCCCCGCTGACGCTCCACATCACCCAGACCAGCGCCGACAACAAGCACCGCAGCTTCGCCGCGCTGTGCCCGGACACGGCCGCGTTCTGGTGAAGCGGCAACACCCGCTCGAACGGCCGCGGCGCGCTCATGGCCTACCTGCCGAGCGAGTACTGGTACGCAGCCTACCGCCGCACCGATCGCTGGGTGCTCGGCCAGACCAAGCACACCAGCGCCGCCGAGCTCGCGGCGTACGCTCACTCGAGCCGCGCGGCCATCGCCGCGAACTCGCTGCCCGCCGGGCGCAGCGTGTAGCCGGCGGCGTTGCTGGCGGAGCTGACCAGGGCGTAGGCCGGGTCGCCGTCGCCGCTGAACCAGATGGCGTAGGCGAGGTGCGAGAGCTGCGCGGCGCGGAGCATGGCGTCGACCGTGGCCGGGTTGACGTCGTACTGGCCCATCTCGCCGCTGACGACGGGCTTGCCGGACGCCGCGGCGACGTAGGTGAGGATCTCGTTCATCGTCGACGTCAGCTCGTCGGGCGTGGTCACGCCGCTCGACGAGCCGACGGGCGCGAGCTGGAAGTAGAGGTGGACGTTGAGGTAGTCCATCGCCGAGCCGTGATAGACGGCCAGGTACTGCTGGGCGAGCGTCAGCTGGGCCTGGAAGTCGGACGGCAGCGGGCGATTGGGGTGCGTGGCGTCGGGCAGCTGCGCGGTGGTCTGCGGCGAGAACGCGCGGCGCGCGAACGAGTCGGCGCGGGTGAAGTCGCCGGCGACGTAGTACGAATTCCAGGTCAGCTGGCGGGCGGGCAGGTTGGTGAGGCCGCCGTTGGTGACCGGCACGCCGTGCGCGCGGCCGACCGCGACGGCGGCCGCCAGCTCCAGCGCGTAGGTGCTCGGCGTGCCCGCGTAGAACTTCGGCGCGATCTCCTCGTTCTCGACCATGACCAGCGCCGTCGTGTAGCTGTCCAGCGCGGTGGACAGGTGCGTCTTGTACGCTGGAATCTGCGCCTGGGTGAGCGGCGGCACGGCGCCGGCGGCGTTGTCGGGGCCCGACAGGACGGACACCGCGGCGTCGAGCCCGGCGTTGGTGATTTCGGCGATGAATGTGCCGCCGCTGCTCGTACCGTCGGCGAGGAAGCGCAGCTGGGTGCGCATCGCGGCGACGTGCAGGGCCTGGGCGATCGACAGGCGCTGGCCATCGGAGAAGGTCGGCGGCTTGTCGGCGCGCGGGTAGACCGGCACGGTCGCGTACGCGCCCTGCTGGAGGACGCCGAGCACGACCGGTGGCAGCGCGGCGGCCGGGCTGGGGGTGAGGTCGGCCGCGTTGTCGGGGACTCCCGACATCGACGACGAACACGCGAGCAGCAACAGCGGGGACAGGGTGCGCAACATGCCGCCCGCCCGAGCAACTCGCATGCCGGTGCGGCGGGCGAAGGCTACACTGGGGCGTGGTGGACGCACTGCACCTGGCGATCGAGCATCGCTTCGCGGGCGCGCGCGGGGCGGTGGTCGGCCCGGTCGTGCACGTCGAGGTGCCGGTCGACGGCGCGTGGTACCGGGCGCGGCTCGAGATGCAGCCGGCGGCGAGCGTGGTCGTCGCGCTGCCGTCGACCGACGGCTTCGAGCTGACCCTGCGGTGGAACGACCGGCTGACCAACGACGACGGCGCGCCGCGCGCCGCGAGCTTCGACGACAGCTTCCTGGTCGAGACCAACGACTTCGCGCTGGCCGGCGCGTGGCTCGATCACGACGTGCGCTCGGGGCTCCTGGCGTCGCGCTACGTGTCGAGCTCGTTCGCCGGGCGGCAGACCGCGCTGCTGCTGCGCGACGCGCGCTGGGTCCACCAGCTGGCCAACGACGAGGTCTGGGCGCGGCGGATCGACGCCGAGCCGAGCTACGACCGGATGGCGGACATGCTGATGGCGTCGCTGGTGCTGGCCAGCCGGCCGGTGCGCTGGGCCCGCGCGTTCCTGCGGCTCGCCGACTCGCTCGGCGGCCGGTCGACCCGGCGCATCGAGGTCGGCGGCAAGCCGGTGCTGCGGCTGCGGCGGCATGGCGTCGACGTCAACGTCAGCCTGGTCCGGCGGCTCGGCCCGGGCGATCCCGGCCGGCTGCGCACCGTGGTCAGCGCGCACCGCATCGCCAGCGGCGGCCAGACCCTGTCGCTGATCACCGATGGCCTGCCGCGCGCGGCGTGGCCGCCGCCGACCGCGGACCGCGCTACCCTGCCGATCGACGCGCGCGCCGCGGCGCTGCTCGACATCGCCCTGCCCGGCTCGACCATGGTGCGGCCGCACGACGTCGAGATCGCGTTCGACGGCGCGCAAACCGATCACCACCGGCTCGGCGCCGCGGTCGAGCTCGCCGCGTGGTGGGCGCGAGATGGCCGCGGCTCCGGGCCGTACCGATAGCCGGGCGCCCCTGGCACACGCGCGCGCTGCGGCACCCGACGACGCGCGGCAAGCCTCGGGACTGCGCGGACTTGTGCGTGGCAGCGTGCTTGCAAAGCTCTCGCACCATGCGCTGGGACCGAGACCATCAAAGCTCCGACATCGAAGACCGCCGCAGCGAAGGCGGCGCCGGCCTCGGCGGCGGTGGCCTCGGGATCGGCGGCGGCAGCAGCTTGCCGCTGGGCAGCCTGCTCGCGGTCGCCGGCCGGTTCGGCTGGCGCGGCATCCTCGCCGCGTTCGTCATCTTCGGCGCGCTGACCTACGGCGGTAACTTCTGCGGCCACAGCGCGCAGCAGATCACCGTGCCGTCGCAGCGCGACACGCAGACCAGCAGCGACGAGCTCGAGCACTTCGTCGGCTTCGTGCTCGACGACGTCCAGAAGACCTGGCGCGAGCGGATCCCTAACTACCAGGACGCCAAGCTCGTGCTGTTCCGCAACGCGATCCAGTCGGCGTGCGGCACCGCGACCTCGGCGGTAGGCCCGTTCTATTGCCAGCTCGACCACAAGGTCTACATCGACCTGGCGTTCTACGAGGAGCTGCGCAAGAAGTTCGGCGCGCCCGGCGACTTCGCCCAGGCGTACGTCATCGCGCACGAGCTGGGCCATCACGTGCAGAACCTGCGCGGGCTGTTCGGCCGCGGCGAGGCGAGCTCGGTGCCGATCGAGCTGCAGGCCGACTGCCTGGCCGGCGCGTGGGGCAAGTCCGCCGACAGCCGCGGCCTGCTCGAGGGCGGCGATCTACAGGAGGCGCTGACCGCCGCGTCCGCCATCGGCGACGACACGCTCCAGCGCAAGTCGCAGGGCTACGTCCGGCCCGAGACGTTCACGCACGGCACGTCGGCGCAGCGGACCGCATCGTTCCGGAAGGGCTACGACGGCGGCGCGGCGGCCTGCGGGATCTGACTCCCGCGACGGCAAGTTGTCGAATTGGCAGCGCTGCCGGTCACCCGGCCGTCGAACCGACACTCACCTGCCCCGGCCAGGCGCTCTCCGACATGCGATTCGCGCAGTTCGCCGGCATGTACCGCCTGGCTCGCCCGTTGCTCTAGCATCCGCCATGACTCGCTCGTTCCACGCAGCCGTCCGTCTCGTCCCGAAGCGCCCCCGGCGTGCACCTCGGCCCGAGACGCTGTGCTTCACGTGCTTCCGCCTGATATCGGTGTTCGATCCCCTGCCGGGCGAGGCGCCGTACCACGCGATCGAGCTGATGGATCCGACCAACGCGATGCGGATGCTGGGGATGGCGCCCCGGGCGTTCGCTGCTGACTGATCTCCGCGGACTTTCTGTCATTTTCGGCTGCAAAACGGCCGCGGCGGCGGGCCTTGGCCATCGGGTTTGCGCTATAGAAGCACACCGCCGATGTCCTCCGACACGACTGCCCCCAACGTCTCGCTGATCTCGATCGAATCGGAGATGAAGAGCTCGTTCATGGACTACGCCATGAGCGTGATCGTCGCGCGCGCGCTGCCCGATGCGCGCGATGGTCTGAAGCCGGTCCACCGAAGGATCCTGTTCGCGCAGCGCGGCCTGAACAACACGTTCAACCGGCCGTACCTCAAGTGCGCGCGCATCGTCGGCGACGTGATCGGCAAGTACCACCCGCACGGCGACAGCGCGGTCTACGACGCCCTGGTCCGCATGGCCCAGGACTTCTCGATGCGCTACATGCTCGTCGACGGCCAGGGCAACTTCGGCTCGGTCGACGGCGATCCGCCGGCCGCGATGCGCTACACCGAGTGCCGCATGAGCCGGCTCGCCGGCGAGCTGCTGGCGGATATCGACAAGGAGACCGTCGACTGGCAGCCGAACTACGACGACAAGGAGCTCGAGCCCACGGTCATGCCGACCAAGGTGCCGAACCTCCTGATCAACGGCTCGTCGGGCATCGCCGTCGGCATGGCGACCAACATCCCGCCGCACAACCTCGGCGAGATCCTCGACGCCGTGCTCGCGCTGATCGCCAACCCGCGGCTCGGCGATGACGAGCTGACCCGGATCGTGCCCGGCCCGGACTTCCCGACCGGCGGCGTGATCCAGGGCCGCGCCGGCTCGCTCGCGGCGCATCGCACCGGCCGCGGCCAGGTCAGCGTGCGCGGCGTCGCCCACGTCGAGGAGCTACGCAAGGACCGGCAGGGGCTGATCATCAGCGAGCTGCCGTACATGGTCAACAAGTCGCGGTGGATCGAGGCGTGCGCCGACATGGTGCGCGACAAGAAGCTCGAGGGCATCGCCGACATCCGCGACGAATCGGACCGCACCGGCATGCGCGTCGTGTTCGAGCTCAAGCGCGACGCCGACGACAAGGTCGTGCTGAACCACCTGTTCAAGCACACCCAGCTGCAGACCTCGTTCTCGGTCAACATGCTGGCGATCGTCGAGGGCCGCCCCGCCCTGCTGTCGCTGCGCCGCGCGCTGCAGGTGTTCATCGAGCACCGCCGCGACGTCGTCACCCGCCGCACCCTGTTCGACCTGCGCGAGGCCCGCGCCCGCCGCGAGATCGTCGAGGGCCTGGGCCTGGCCGTGCTCAACATCGACCGGGTCATCGAGATCATCCGGTCGAGCAAGGACACCGACGAGGCCAAGGGCCGCCTGATCACCGAGAAGATGGCCGGGCTCGGCGGCTTCCTCGAGCGCGCCGGCCGGCCCGCCGAGGAGGTCGCGGCGATCAACGCCAAGCAGTTCGTGTTCCTGACCCCGCGCCAGGCGCAGGCGATCCTCGACATGCGGCTCGGCCGGCTGACCGGCCTGGAGCGCGAGAAGCTCGAGGCCGAATACAAGGAGCTGTGGGACCTGACCGATTACCTTGAGGGCCTGCTCGCCGACGAAGCCAAGCTGATGGCGGCGATCACCGAGGAGCTGCGCCAGATCCGCGCCGACTACGCCGATCCGCGCCGCACCCGGATCGTCGATGCCGAGGGCGAGATCCTGACCGAGGAGCTGATCGACCAGGAGGACATGGTCGTCACCCGGACCCACCTCGGTTACATCAAGCGTACGCCGGCCGACGAGTACGAGGCCCAGGGCCGCGGCGGGCGCGGCGTCACCGGCGCCTCGTCGATGGAAGGCGACTTCATCGTCGACATGTTCGCGGCGTCGACCCACGACCACCTGCTGCTGTTCACCGACAAGGGCCGCGTCTACCACAAGAAGGTCTACGAGCTGCCCCAGGGCTCGCGCACCGCCCGAGGCCGCGCGCTGGTCAACGTGCTCGACCTGCAGGAGAGCGAGCAGGTCGTCGCGATGCTGCCGTTCACCGAGTTCAGCGCCGACACCTGCGTGTTCTTCGCGACCCAGTCGGGCACGGTGAAGAAGACCGAGCTGTCGCAGTTCGAGAACGTGCGGCAGAGCGGCATCAAGGCGATCACGATCGAAGAGGGCGATCGCCTGATCAAGGCCGAGCTGACGACCAAGGCGCACGACGTGCTGCTGACCTCGGCGCGCGGCTTCGCGGTCCGGTTCAAGGAAGACCGGGTGCGGCCGATGGGTCGCACGGCGTCGGGCGTGCGCGGCATCTCGCTGCGCAGCGACGACCGCCTGGTCGGGATGTGCACGTTCCAGCGCGACACCGCGACGACCCTGATCACGGTGTGCGCGCGCGGCTATGGCAAGCGCACCGCGCTGGTCGAGTACCCGACCAAGAACCGCGGCGGCAAGGGCGTCATCTCGATCAAGACCACGGCGCGCAACGGCCAGGTCTCGGCGGTGCGGATCGTCACCGATGACGACCACCTGATCCTGATCTCCGACCGCGGCAAGCTGATCCGCATGCGGGTCGGCGACATCAAGGTCCAGGGCCGCGCGACCCAGGGCATCCGGCTGATGCGCGTCGACGACGGCGAGCACGTGGCCGCGATCGAGCGGCTGGCCGAGCCGGAGGAGACCGCGGGCATCGCCGAGGCCGCGCCGATCGAGGCGCTCGACGACACCGACACCGTGCCCAACGAGGGCCCGGAGGACGAGGGCGAGGGCGAAGGCGACGACGCCGAGGCCGAGACGGAAGACGAGGGCGACGAGGAGTAGTAGGCTCGCGCGCGATGACGACCTCGCGCAGCCAGTCCATCTTCGAACGTGCCCGCGCCGTGATCCCCGGCGGCGTCAACTCGCCGGTCCGGGCGTGCCGCTCGGTCGGCGCCGACCCGGTGTTCATCGCGTCGGGCCGCGGCGGCCGGGTCACCGACGCCGATGGCAACGAGTACCTCGATCTGATCGGCAGCTGGGGCCCGCTGATCCTCGGCCACTGCCACCCCGAGATCATGGCGACGATCCAGGGCGCCCTGGCGCACGGCACGACGTTCGGCGCGCCGACCGAGGTCGAGGTCGAGTTCGCCGAGGCGCTGCGCGCGGCCGTGCCGTCGATGGAGATGGTGCGCGCGGTGTCGTCGGGCACCGAGGCGACGATGAGCGCGCTGCGCCTGGCCCGCGGCTTCACCGGCCGCGACAAGATCATCAAGGCGGACGGCGGCTATCACGGCCACGCCGACTGCCTGCTGGTCGCCGCCGGCTCGGGCGCCGCAACGCTTGGCATCCCGGGCTCGGCCGGCGTCCCCGAGGGCGCCGCGCGCGACACCCTGGTCGTGCCGTTCAACGACCTGGCGACCGTCGAGCGCCTGGTCGCGGCCGGCGACGTCGCCGCGGTGATCATCGAGCCGGTCGCCGGCAACATGGGCCTGGTCGAGCCCCGTCCCGGCTACCTCGAGGGCCTGCGCGAGATCACGGCCAAGCACCACACCGTGCTGATCTTCGACGAGGTCATGACCGGGTTCCGCGTCGCCTACGGCGGCGCCCAGGCGCGCTACGGCATCCGGCCGGACCTGACGACGATCGGCAAGATCATCGGCGGCGGCCTGCCCGCGGCGGCGTTCGGCGGCCGGGCCGACATCATGCACAAGCTCGCGCCGATCGGCCCGGTCTACCAGGCCGGCACGCTGAGCGGCAACCCGCTGGCGATGGCGGCCGGGCTCAAGGCCATGGAGATCCTCGGCCGGCCGGGCGCCTACGACCGGCTCGAGCAGCTGGGCCAGCGGCTGGGCGACGGCCTGCTCGCGGCGGCCCGGGCGGCGAAGATCCCGGCGGTGCTGAACCGGGTCGGATCGATGCTGACCGTGTTCTTCGCGGCCGGACCAGTGACCGACTACGAGACCGCCCGGACGGCCGACACCCAGGTGTTCGCCACGTTCTTCCGTAACATGCGAGATCGCGGCGTGTTTTTGCCGCCGTCGCAGTTCGAGGCGATGTTCGTCAGCCTCGCCCACACCGACGCGGACATCGACCAGATCGTCGCGGCGGCGCACGCGTCGCTCGCCGCCTAAACGGTTCGGGAGTGACCGTCGGCAGATCGCCACACCGCGGGCCCAAGGACCCGTTGACCTTGGAAATTCGGGGTGCTATCAGGGGCCGCGTTCATGGCGTCCCAGCCTGGTCATAGCGGCGAAATGTCGCACAGCTCGGAGCGCGCGCAGCTGCATCTCAGCAGCGTGCCCGAGGCTCCGCTGCGACCCGCCATCGACCCCGCCGCGCGCCGGTCCAAGAGCCTTTACCAGGGCCTGTCGGCCAGCTCGGTCGGCCTCGAGCTCGGCCTCGCCGTCATCATCGGCTTGATGTTCGGCATGTGGCTCGATCGCGAGCTCGGCACCGAGCCGTGGATGATGCTGCTGTTCCTCGTGCTCGGCCTGGTCGCCGGCTTCCGCAACGTGCTGCGCGCCGTCGCGCGCGCCGAGAAGGCGGGGGCGTGATGGGCGGGCCGAGCCTCCTGCGCATCGAGCGCTGGAACTACGCCGTCGGCGGCGTGCTGATCGCGGTCTCCGCGCTGACCCAGTCCGAGTCGGTGTCGCTCGGCATCGCGGTCGGCGTGCTGCTGACCTGCGCCAACTTCTACGCGCTGCGCAAGCTCGTCACCAAGTGGACGACCGACGCGCAGCAGAACCGCCACGGCAACGCGCAGCTGCTCATGCTGCCGAAGATGGCCGTGCTGATGGCGGCGGTGGCCTGCGCGATCCTGTTCCTGCCGATGAACGTCATCGCGTTCGTCATCGGCTTCTCGATCTTCATGGTCTCGATCGTTGCCGAGACCACCTATAGCGTGCTGCGTCCGCAGCCCGCGTCCGACCCCTCGGAACCGAGCGAGCACAAGCATGGGTGAACACGGCACTTGGTTCGATTACCTGAACCGCTTCGACTGGTGGCGCCACTTCGATCTGTGGGCCAAGGCCAAGATGGGCCGCACGTCGGGCCTCGCGATGTTCGCGACCGGATGGACGCTGGCCCACGTGCTGATCACGCTGGTCGTGATCGCGTTCTGCGCGTGGGGCGCCCTGGCGTTCTTCCGCGGCACGCAGTCGGCCGACAAGGGCCTGGTCCCGCCCCGGCGGATGAACCTGCGCAACTTCTTCGAGTACCAGGCCGAGAGCGTCTACGGCATGGTCGAGGGCGCGATGGGCGAGGAGAACGCGCCCCGGTTCTATCCGCTGATCGGCGCGCTGTGGATCTTCATCCTATTTAGCAATCTCATCGGCCTGATCCCCGGCTTCGTCGCGCCGACCGACACGATCAAGACCAACCTCGGCCTCGCCCTGCTCGTGTTCGTGCTGACCCACGTCTACGGCGTCAAGGAGCACGGCCTGTCGTACTTCAAGCACTTCCTCGGCCCCAGCCCGGCGCTGATCCCGCTGATGCTGCCGATCGAGCTGATCAGCCACGTCGCCCGGCCGCTGTCGCTGACCGTTCGCCTCATGGGCAACATGATGGCCGACCACAAGGTCGTCATGTCGTTCTTCGCGCTGGTGCCGCTGCTGGTGCCGCTGCCGTTCCTGCTGCTCGGCCTCCTGGTCTGCATGATCCAGGCGCTCGTGTTCTGCACCCTGGCGATGGTCTACATCGGCATGGCGATCGAGCACGAAGAGCACTGAACGTCGAGATCTTCGACGCGAAGATTTGCAAACAGTCCACTTTACCGACCATCTAAACCAGGTTATCTACCCCGCCACCGGCCGCTGCCTCGCGCGCCTTACGATTCAAGGGAGAACTCACATGAAGCGCACCATCAAGATCCTGTCCTCGCTGGCCACCATCCTCGTCATCCTCGGCGTCTCGTCGGCCGCGTTCGCGCAGGGCGCGGATGTCGCCACGGTTCGCGCGCAGGGCCTCGCCAGCAACTACGGCCTGATCGCCCTCGCCGCCGGCCTCGCGATCGGCATCGCGGCGCTCGGTGGTGGCCTCGGCCAGGGTCGCGCGGCGACCGCGGCGCTCGAGGGTATCGCCCGTAACCCGGGCGCCGCCGGCCAGATCCGCGGCCCGATGATCCTCGGCCTCGCGCTGATCGAGTCGCTCGTCATCTACGCGCTCATCATCGCGCTGCTGCTCGTCCTCAAGGTCGGCGCGTAGTCCTTCTCGCGCGAGCGCACAGCTGGCAGGCGGTCCCTCGGGGCCGCCTGTTTTCGTTTTTTCGGGGCCTTGCGGCAGGCGGGCCTTGCGGCCGGACCATCGCATGGAGGACGCTAGCCGTACGAATGGCCGAGCCCGAGGCGAACGCAGGCGAGCTGGACCTCAAGGGCAAGTCGACGATCGAGATCCTCGCGCAGATCGATCTGTTCAACGGCGTGCCGATGACCCACCTGCGCCGGGTGGTCGATATCGGCGTCGAGGAGCAGTACAAGTCGTCGGCGACGATCTTTGCCGAAGGCGCGCCGGGCGACAAGTTCTACCTGATCGTCGACGGCGCGGTGCGGATCAGCCGGATCGTGCCCGGCATGGGCGAGGAGGCGCTGGCGGTGCTGCGGCCCGGCGCGTACTTCGGCGAGATGTCGCTGATCGACGAGGCGCCGCGCTCGGCGACCGCGGTGTGCCACGAGCGCTGTCGGCTGTTCGTGGTCAACCGCCGCGACCTCGAGGACCTGCTGTTCGTCGACCGCGACCTGGCGTACGAGCTGCTGTGGAACTGGGTGCGCACGCTGTCGCGCCGGCTGCGGGCGACCAACGACAAGATGACGTTCCTCGTCACCACCTCGAAGTTCTGATGAAGCGCGCCCTCGCGACGGCCGTGGCCGGGTGCGCGTGGGCGGCCGCCCCGGTCCACGCCGAGCCGCTGCCGTCGGGCAGCATCGGCATCATGTTCGGCGCCGGCGGCGGCACCGGCAGCTACGCCAAGAAGATCGGCCTGGGCTACTACCAGTTCGGCGCGCAGGCCGCGTGGCAGCCGATGACCACCGAGCGCCGGATCGGCTGGTCGTTCAAGTGGCAGTTCGCGTTCGGCACGATGTACGAGGCCGACGCCGCGCGCATCGACATCTACCTGCGTACCCTGCAGATGGACTTCATGGCCGGGCTGCGGGTGCGGCCCGGCGCCAGCCCGTTCCGGTTCCTCGCGCTGCGCGGCGGCGTCGAGCTGTTCCGCGCCAACGAGCAGATCGATGGCCAGCGCGCGTTCGTCGGCCCGGTCGCCGACGCGGCGCTCGAGCAGTACGCGTTCGGCGCGTTCCTGTTCAACGTCGACCTGCGCTACGGCCTGATCGGCTCGGGCCCGGCCGAGCTCGCGCTGTTCGCCGGCGCGTCGATCGCGGTGCCGTGATGCCGGCGCTCGAGACCCGCCGGCTGCGCCTGATCCCGATCACCCTCGAGGCGATCGAGGCGGTGCTCGATCACGACAAGCCGCGCGCCGAGCGCGTCGTCGGCGCGCGTTTCCCGGCGGGCTGGCCCAACGATCCGCTGCTCGTGGTCGGCTTTCCGTACTCGCGCGCCGCGATCCGCGCCGCGCCGGCGACCCGGCTGTGGGGCGACTCGCTGATCCTCCTGCGCGACGAGCCGCGCGTGGTCGGCAGCGTCGTGTTCCACGGCCAGCCCACCGACGGCATCGCCGAGGTCGGCTACTCGATCGAGGATGGCTCGCGCGGCAACGGCCTCGCCAGCGAGGCGACGCGCGCCTGCGTCGAGTGGGCGCTCGAGCAGCCCGGGGTCACGGCGATCCAGGCCACCACGTTCCCCTGGCACACCGCCTCGCTCGGCGTGATCCGCAACGCGGGCCTGCACCCACTCGGCACGCGCGAGCACGACACGCTCGGCGAGCTGCTCGTGTTCGAGCGCCGGCGCTAGTTGCAAACCTGCGAGTTGGCCGACGTATCCTGATAATCCCAGTTGGAGTAGTTGTGGCACTTGGCCGTGCCCCACGCGAGGCTGACCAGGCGCCACGGCGCGGCGAGGACGTGGGTGACCGGGTCCTTCGGGTTGTTGATCACCTCGGCCACCATGGTGTGCCCGCTGCTCGACTCTGACTTCTGATACGCACCACTGCCGCGCGTATAGTTGGGCGTGCCGTACAGCCAGACGTGGCTGACGCCGACATCGAGCGCGATCCGCCGCGCCACGGTCGAGCCGGCGCTGTGGCCGCCGAGCAGGGTCGCGCCGTTGACGGTGACCTTGCCGCGGATCCGGGTGGAGTCCGACTTGGGCGAGCCATCGAGCTCGAGGAACGGGGTCGACAGCGTGCCGCCGTAGGTCTGCATCGCGCCGAACGCCTCGGTGCCCAGCGGGATGCCCTGCGGCGCGCCGCCCATGCCGAACAGGCCGTCCTCGGTGCCGATCACCCAGACGCTGTTGATGCGCTGCGGCCACTGGCCGGCGTGGTCCGACGGCAGGTCCCAGCCGCGGCCGTCGGGGTTGGAGCCGACGATCCGGGTCTGCAGCGGCGCGACCTTGTCGCCCGAGCCCAGGTCGATCCAGCGATCGAGCTCCTGGCTGTACTGGGTGAACGCCTCGATGCCGAGCAGGTAGTTGCCGCTCTTGTAGTACCAGGCGCCGGCGGCCTGATCGTGGATGTACACGCCGTCGTGCTGCGTCACGGCCGCGCGCAGGCCATCGGTGGTGGCGATCTCGACCACCGACGCCTGCAGCGCGCCGCTCGGCAGGGTGACCGCGGTCAGCTGGCCGAGCTCGAGCTCGCCGTCATCGATCGGTTCGACCGCGTCGGCGGTGGCGCAGGCGGCGAGCGACGACAGGGCGGCGAGGGTGAGGAGCTTCGGCGTCATGCCTCGTGTCCCATCGCAAGCCCTTGGCCAAGCGTAACTATCGAGATTCCCTGCGCCCGACCCCGCCGGCTTGGCGCATAGAGGCTCCACCTGCCCACAGCTCATCGCGGCAGCTCGAGTAGCCAGGCGGGCGCCCCGCCACCCGGACGATCACAGGGCGATCACAGGACGATCACAGGACGACCGTAGGACGATCACTGGAGACGCAGGCCTGCGCGCGCTGCGGCTGGGCGCGCAGGAAGCCGGGCGCCTCGGCCAGCTGGGCGCGCTCGTCGGCGCGCAGCGTGGTATCGCCGAAGTCGGTGTCGCGCCAGAACCCGGCGACGCCGAGCACGTCGAC
>DASWOO010000178.1:0-3981 GCA_036404335.1 Kofleriaceae bacterium | reverse complement strand
GCGCGATCGTCCACTACGGCAAGTCGACCGCGCTGTTCACCGACCAGATGCGCCAGCTCGGCCCGAGCTACATGTCCGCCGCGGTGACCTATGAAAACCTGGTAATCGCGTCGTACCGGCAGCGCGGCGCGGCGCCGTTTCCGCTGGTCGCGATCTATCCGGTCGAGGGCACGTTCTGGTCGGATCACCCGTACGCGGTACTGTCGACCGCGGGCGCCGACCAGCAGGCCGCCGGCCGGCAGCTGCTCGCGTTCCTCGAGGCCCGGCCGCAGCAGGTGGCCGCGCGCGACCTCGGGTTCCGGCCCGCCGATCCGCAGCTCGCGATCACCGCGCCGCTCGACGCGGCGCACGGCGTCGACGCCACGCAGCCGCAGACCTTGCTCGAGCTGCCGCCGGCCGACGTGCTGCGCGCGCTGCTCGCGGCGTGGCAGCACCAGAAGAAGGCCGCCGACGTGATGATCGTGTTCGACCGCTCGGGCAGCATGGCCGGCAAGCCGCTCGCCGAGGCCAAGGCCGGCGCCCGCGCGTTCATCCAGGGCCTGGGCGACGGCGACGCGCTGTCGATCCAGTTCTTCTCGTCGCGGGTCGAGCCGCCGCCGCCGCCCGTGGCGCTGGCGACCGCGCGGCCCCGGCTGCTCGCCGAGGTCGACGGCGTGTTCGCCGATGGCGGCACCGCGCTGTACGACGCGACCGCCGCCGCGTACGACGCCATGCTCGCCCGCAGCAAGCTGCGGCCCGATCGGATCCACGCGGTGGTGGTGATGACCGACGGCAAGGACTCCAGCTCGCGGCTCCGGCTCGACGAGCTCGCCGGCAAGCTCCACCCCGAGGACGCCCGGGTCAAGATCTTCACGATCGCGTACGGCGACGACGCCGACCCCGAGGTGCTCGGGGCGATCGCCCGCGCCGGGCAGGGCACGAGCGTCGTGGGCACGTCGGCCACCATCGTCGGGATCTACCGCGACCTGGCGGCGCTGTTCTGATGGCGAAGCCCGGCGCAACGCGCGACCGGCCGCGGGTCGGGCTGGTCGTGCGGCGCTCGACCACCAGCCCGATCAACCTCGGCGTCGCCGCGGCCGGCGCGACCCTAGCGATCGGCCTGGGCTCGCTGCCGCTGGCCGCGCTCGGCGCGCTGGCGTACGCGGCGCTGGTCGCCTACGACACCTTCAGTCCAGCGTTCTGGACCAAGGTCTACGCGCTGCCCGCGCCGGCCGCGGTCGTGTTCCCCGCGCCGGCCCAGATCGTCGATGCCGTCCTGCAGCGCGCCACCGGCGAGCTCCTCGCCGGCAAGCGGGCGCTCGACCAAGCGTTGCGCGACAGCCCGTCCAGCGTGCTGGACGCGCTGTCCACCACGCTGAGCTCGCTGCAGGCGCTCGAGCGCCACGCGGTGCGGCTGATCCAGCGCGGCGAGGACATCGCCCGCCACCTGCGTGCGAGCGACGCCGGCGCGCTGCGCGCAGACGTACGCGCGCTCGCCCAGCGCGCGGCCGCCACCCAGGACGCGACGGCGCGTCAGCGGTTCCAGGACGCCGGCGCCGCGCGCGAGGACGAGCTGCGCACGCTCGGCGAGCTGCGCGGCGCCAAGGATCAGATCGACGCTCACCTGCTCCACCTGACCGCGGTGCTCGCCGGGCTGCCGACCAAGGTCGTGCACATGCGCGCGCTCGATGGCCAGGCCGCAGATCAGTTTTCCGGGGACGTCAACGCCGAGCTCGCGGCGGTCGCCAGCGAGCTCGAGATGTCCGAACAGATGATGAAGTCGCTAGGGGAGATCACACGATGAAGCCCACACTCAAGATCGCGATCGTCGGCGTGTTTGTTGCGGCGGCGCTGGCGATCGTCTGGCTCGCCCGCGCCAGGCCGGCGGCGAGCGCAAAGCCGGACGCCGCGACGACGACCCTCTCGGTCGTGTACTCGACCGAGAAGAAGGACTGGATCGAGGCGGTCACCGCCGACTTCGCCCGCGAGCATCCGGAGATCAAGCTCGCGCTGATCGGCAAGGGCTCGTTCGAGGCGGCGCAGGCGATCCTCGACGGCGGGCTGCAGCCGACGGTGTGGAGCCCGGCCGACAGCATGGCGCTGAACATGCTGGCGTCGGACTGGCAGACCAAGCAGCACGCCGACCTGATCGCGGCCAGCGGCGAGGACGCGGCCCAGCCGCTGGTGCTGACGCCGCTGGTGTTCGTGTGCTGGGAGGATCGGGCGCAGGCGCTGCAAAAGGCGAGCGGCGGCGCGATGTCATGGAAGGCGATCCACGACGCGCTGATCGCACCGCAGGGCTGGCTCGCGGTCGGCGGCGAGGGCAAGTGGGGCTTCGTCAAGCTCGGCCACACCGACCCGACGAAGTCCAACTCGGGGCTCGAGGCGCTGTACCTGATGTCGCTCGAGTACACCGGCAAGCCCCGGCTCGGCGTCGAAGATTTGCTCGATCCGAAGTACCAGGCGTTCGTCCGCGGGATCGAGAAGGGCGTGACCCGGTTCGAGGCCTCGACCGGCACGTTCATGACCGACATGATCCGGTTCGGGCCTTCGAAGTACGATCTCGCGGTGGTCTACGAGTCGCTGGCGATCAGCGAGCTCGCCAACGCCGCGGGCCGCTGGGGCAAGCTCAAGGTGTACTACCCATCGACGACGATCTGGAGCGATCACCCGGTCGTGCTGCTGCAGGGCGCGTGGGTCACGCCGGCCCAGCGCGCCGCCGCCCGCCAGCTGATCGGCTATCTGCGCAGCCGGCCCGCCCAGCAGCGCGCGCTGGAGTTCGGCTTCCGCCCGGCGGACACGTCGATCCCGGTGGTGTCGAAGGACGCGCAGAACCCGTTCACCCGGCTGGCGGCGGACGGGATCACCGTCGACGTGCCGCCCGCGGCGCCGGCGCCCGACGGCGTGGTCAGCCGCAACTTGATGATGATGTGGTCGCGGCTGATGCAGCCCTAGGCTCGTGATGGTCGGCCATCGCGTCGGGTGACTGGTGCGGGTCGGCGGGCATGCGCTCGAGGTAGACGTGGGTCTCGTAGTCGATGACCGAGAACCGGCCGAACGCGTAGACCCGGGCGCGCTTGTGCTCGTCGTCGCCGACGGTGGTCGCGGCGGCGTTGTGGTTGAGATCGCGCGGCGCGGCGCTGGCGGCGACCTGGCCGGCGCCGCCGCCCTCGTTGCCGGCGATGGTCTCGACCATGCCGGTCGCCGCGTCGTACGACCGGCACTGCGTGATGTGATCGGCGTACACGCCGCGCGCGTTGTCGATCAGGATGATGTCGCCGGGGCGGATGTCGAGGCCGCGCGGCGCCGCGACGCTGCCCGGCGTGATCTGCGTCGGCACGGTCGAGGTGCGGGTCAGCCGGCGCATCGAGCCGCGCGCGCTGTGGTAGTCGCGGACCCGCTGCCACGCGTCGCCGGTCCACACGACCTCCTGGCGATGCTCGTAGTCGAGCAGCGAGTCGATGCCGCCGTGCGGGCCGGTCGCGTGCATCGAGCGCCGGGCGTGGTCGCCGAGCCCGGCGGCGCGCTGCTGGGTGAACGCGAACGCGCCGCACCACGCGCCGGTCGGCAGGCGCCCGGTCGCGCGCGCCCGATCGCGCGGCCCGTCGGCGCCGTGGGCGGCCTGATCGGCGAGCTCGTCCTCGGCGTGGCCCTCGCCGTCGAGCGTCAGCGCCGCCAGCACCTCGTCCTGCACGGCGGGGTCGGCGGCGAACCGCGCGCCCGGATAGCCGCGCAGCTCGTCGAGGAACGGCCGCACCGCGGCCCGCATCCGGTCCTGCACCGCCCGGCGCGCCGCCGCATCCGCCGCCGCCAGCTGCGGCCGCAGCGGCGCCCGCACGGCGACCACCCGCGCCATCACCTGCCGCCGGATCGCATCGAGCATCGCCGGCCGCAGCGCCTCGGTCATCGCCACCGGACGCCCTCCGATCGTCGACGTCGCCCCCACCGCCGCGCCGACCACGGCGCCCTTCGCCTGCCCCAGCGCCGCCGCCGTCAGCAGCG
>DASWOO010000177.1:0-4395 GCA_036404335.1 Kofleriaceae bacterium | reverse complement strand
GCCAGAGGGGGTAATTCCACATGTCTGCCGTGTAGCTCCCGGACTTTATAGCAAAGCTATCACAGGCACTGCAAGATTCAGATCCGTGCACTGATACAATTCTATACTCGATCCGGGCCAAGGCCGAGTTCTGCGCGCGGTGGATCGACTCGATCAAGGACCTCCACGCGCTGACCACGCGCGAGCATCGCCAGCAGTTCCTGCTCAACCTGATCTGCTTCGCGGCGTGCATCGAGGGCCTGTTCTTCTTCGCGGCGTTCGCCTACGTGTACTTCCTGCGGTCGCGCGGCCGGCTGCACGGCCTGGCGGCGGGCACCAGCTGGGTGTTCCGCGACGAGAGCGCGCACATGGCGTTCGCGTTCGAGGTGGTGGCGACGATCCGGCGCGAGGAGCCCGGGCTGTTCGACGCCGGCCTCGAGCGCGACATCCGCGCGATGCTCGATGACGCGATCGCGTGTGAGACCCAGTTCGCCGAGGATCTGCTGGCCGGCGGCGTCGCCGGGCTGTCGGTCGGCGATGTGAAGAGCTACCTGCAGTACACCGCCGATCAGCGGCTGGCGACGCTCGGGCTGAAGCCGACCTACGGCGCGAAGAACCCGTTCGGCTTCCTCGAGCTGCAGGACGTGCAGGAGGTCACCAACTTCTTCGAACGTCGGGTGTCGGCATACCAGGTAGGTGTCGTGGGCGAGGTCGAGCTCGACGCCGCGTTCTGAGCCGATCCGCGGCGATCCGAGGTAAGACCTCCGCATGGCAGAACGGGTCGTCGACCACGCCGGGATCGCAGCCACCGAGCCGGTGATCCGGCCGCACATCCGCCGCACGCCGGTGATCGAGGTCCGCGGCCGCGACTTCGGTGGTGAGCTCCCGGTCGGGCTGCGCGACGCGACGATCGTGCTCAAGCTCGAGCTGCTGCAGCAGGCCGGATCGTTCAAGGCGCGCGGCGCGTTCGCGAACCTCTTGCTGCGCGAGCTCCCGCCGGCCGGCGTGGTCGCCGCGTCGGGCGGCAACCACGGCGCCGCGGTCGCGCACGCCGCGCACGAGCTCGGCGTCCCGGCCAAGATCTTCGTGCCGACGATCTCGACGCCGGCCAAGGTCGAGCGGATCCGCGCGGCCGGCGCCGAGTGCGTGGTGATCGGCGAGCGCTACGCCGACGCGCTGGCGGCGAGCGAGGCCTGGGCGGCGTCGTCCGGCGCGCTGCCGATCCACGCGTTCGATCAGGCCGAGACCATGCTCGGCGCCGGCACGCTCGGCCTCGAGCTCGAGGCGCAGATCGGCCTGCCCGACGCGGTGCTCGCCGCGGTCGGCGGCGGCGGCCTGATCGGCGGTCTCGCGGCGTGGTTCGCCGGCCGGACCCGCGTCATCGGCGTCGAGCCCGAGCTCGCGCCGACCCTGCACCTGGCGCTCGCCGCCGGCCGGCCGGTCGACGCGCCCGCCGGCGGGATCGCCGCCGACTCGCTGGCGCCGCGGCAGATCGGCGCGCACGTGTTTCCGATCGCGCAGCGCCACGTCGAGTCGGTGCTGGTCACCGACGACGCGATCGCCCAGGCCCAGCGCCTGCTGTGGCGCGTGCTGCGGGTCGCCGCCGAGCCGGGCGGCTCGACCGCGCTGGCCGCCGTGCTGTCGGGCCGGTTCCCCGTCGCGCCGGGCGCGCGGATCGCCGTCGTGGTCAGCGGCGGCAACACGTCGGCCGTCCAGCTGGCGTAGGCCCGTCGAATATCCGCCCGGCGGGAGACTTCCCGTGTACCGTGGCCAGCTTGACGGGCGTTGTTGGTAAACCAGTCTTTTCGTTTGGCGAGATGCTCGTCCTCATCGATGTCGAGGGCGTCGGCGCGATGTCGGCGCCGCTGCCGACGCCGACCGAGGCCGCGGCGCTCGTGAGCAACGCGGTGCGCGGCGCCGGGCCCTGCGTCGAGGCCCACGGCGCATGCCGCTTCCGCACCGGCCTCGCGCACCTCTACGAGCCCCCGCGGACCGATCTCGTGGTCAGCCCCGCGCACGTGATGCTGTCGATCACGCGGTTCGCCGACGCCGACATCTGGAAGAACATGTTCGAGTGGGTCAGCGGCTACCTCGCCGACACGCTCACGCCGACCGCGCGCAGCGGCGCGCGCGAGGGCTACCTCGAGTACGCGGGGCAGGGCGTGATCGCGACCCTGGTCTACGTCCGGCCGAGCGCCCGCATCGACTCGCGCGAGCTGGTGATCAAGGTCGCGCTGCGACGCGACGAGCCCGCGCTCGTCACCATGCGGCGCCTGCTCGGCCTGCCGGTGGACGCTCCGATCGCGCCGCCCGACGATGGCAACTGGCGCGGCCTGCCCACCACGTGGCCCCTGCACCTCGAGTGCTCGCGCCTCGCCGACGCCCTCCGCTTCCGGTTCACTGCGCCCCACCACGACGGCCAGATCTCGACCGCGAGCCTGTGCGAAGAGTGGTGCTGGCGCTGGCTCGACCTCTGCGCCGGCACCGGCCTCGGCGACGACCGCAGCCAGGCCGCCTGGGACCTGGGCGGCCTGGGCCGCGCTTCGATCGTCCGCGGCGACGGCACGCACCACCGCGACGTCCACGAGGTCCGGATCCCGGCTCGCTGGCTGTCGTGACCCAGATCGCGCGGTGAGGCGCTATCGATCGATTTGAGGCCAGCGGCCGCGGCAAGTTCGCTAGGTTGAGCCGGTGAGATCTCTCGGCTTTGTCCTGTTCCTGGCGGCGTGCGGCTTCAAGAGCACGCCGGGCGCGGGACCGACCGATGGCAGCACCGGCGCGCCGGACTCGGACCGAGGCAGCGGCGGCTCGGACGCGAGCACGCCGGGCGATACGAGCGCGCCGGCGGACGGCACGGCGTGCTTCGGCCGCGGGCTGGTGCAGCTCTGCCTCGACGCCACGCCGAGCGGCGACATCACGCTCGGGAGCACCGATACGAGCAACGCGGGCAACTGCACGAAGACCGTCACGCAGACCGGCGCCGGCAACCCCGAGCTGTGCGTGATCGCGGCCCACAGCATCACGGTCGGCGCCACCGCGAGCATCACCGGCTCGCGCGCGCTCGTGCTGATCGCCTCGGCGACGATCGAGGTCGGGGGCACGCTCGAGGGCTCGTCGACCCGCGGCCACAAGGCCGCCGCGGCGAGCACCGGGGCGTGCACACCGATGACCAAGGGCGGCAGCGATAGCGGCGGCGGCGCGGGTGGCGGCGGCGGTGGCTTCGGCACGCAGGGCGGCGCCGGCGGCGTCGGCGATCTCAACAGCAGCGCCGCGCCGGACGGCATGGCCGCGTCGGGCAACGCGGGCGCGGCGCAGACCACGGTGACGGGGCTGCGCGGCGGCTGCGCGGGCGGCGCGGGCGGCGCGGGCAGCACCAACCAGGCCGCGCTCGGCGGCGTGGGCGGCGACGGCGGCGGCGCGCTGTACCTGATCGCCGGCAGCCAGATCACCGTGGCCGGCAACGTCTTCGCCTCGGGCGCGGGCGGCACGGCGAACGGCGGCGGAGCGCGGCAGGAGGGCGGGGGCGGCGGCGGCGCGGGCGGCTTCATCGGCCTCGACGCGCCGACGATCTCCCTCGCCGGTAAGCTCGCCGCGAACGGCGGCGGCGGCGGTGGCGGCGGCACGATCCAGGGCACCGGCACCTCGGGCAGCGATGGCTCGACGACCAGCTGGAATGCCCGCGCGGCCGCCGGCAACGGCGACATCTCGAGCAGCGGCAACGGCGGCAACGGCGCCAAGGGCACGGCGATCGGCATGACCGACGCGCTCGATGGCGCGAGCGCCGACGGCGGTGGCGGTGGCGGCGCGGGCGGCCTCGGGATGATCTGGACCTGGGGCACGGTGACCGGCGGCACAACGGTTTCACCGGCCGCGGTTGCGAAGCCTTTGTAGCCGTCTGTGATGGGCTGTGGGCGGATTTCAGGCCAGCGGCAGCGGCAAGTTCGCTAGGCTGGGGCGGTGAAATCTCTCGGCTTTGTCCTGTTCCTGGCGGCCTGCGGCTTCAAGAGCACGCCGGGTGCGGGGCTGGATGGTGGCACCGGCACGATCGATGGCAACGGCGGCGGCGGCGGCGGTGGCTCCGACGCGAGCACGACGGTCGACGCGGCGATCCCGATCGACGCGCAGCTGTGCTTCGGCCACGGCCTGCTCGACCTCTGCCTCGACGCGGCGCCGACCGGCGATCTCACGCTCGCGAACCTCGACACCGGCAACACGGGCAGCTGCACCAAGGTCATCACCCAGGCTGGAGGCCCGGAGCTGTGCGTGGTCGCGGCGCGCACGATCACGGTCAACAGCAACGTGACCGCGATCGGGTCGCGCGCGCTCGTGCTGGTCGCCGCCGACAAGATCGACGTGCAGAGCGGCTCGATCGACGCGTCGAGCCGGCTGGCGCCCGCGCGCAAGGGCGCGGCCGCG
>DASWOO010000176.1:0-3710 GCA_036404335.1 Kofleriaceae bacterium | reverse complement strand
CGATAGGACAGCCAGATGAACAGGGCCTTGCCCTTGATGTTCTCGAGAGGGACCGGGCCCCAGAAGCGGGAGTCGTTGGAGTTGTCGCGGTTGTCGCCCATGGCGAATACGTGGTGGGGCGGCACGACGTAGTGGAGCTGGGGCTCGCAGACGCCGGCGGCGGAGCGGGTCCGGACGATGCGGCCGGGCAGCTGGTTGTGGGTGCCGGCGACCGTGCCGTCGGGCAACATCGGGCAGGTCGGCGGGATGTCGAGGCCCGACAGCGAGGGGTAGTCGTGGAGGCCGCCGACGTCGAGCATGCCGTCCTTGGCGAGCTCGGTGTCGCGGCCGGGGCGCGAGGGGTCGGAGTAGATGTGATAGGCGTGGCCGTCGACGCGCTCGACGTACTCGCTGCACGTGCTGCGGCTCCAGCGCTGGGTGCGCTCGTCCTGGTCGTCGTAGGTGCAGCCGGCGGCGCGAGCGAGGCTGTGCTCGACGGGCGCGCCGTCGACGTAGAGCACGTCGCAGCGGACCTCGATGGTCTGGCCGGCGGTGGCGACCACGCGCTTGATGTAGTCGCGGTCGGGCTGGCACGGCTGGATGAACACGATGACGTCACCGCGCGACGGACCGCCCCAGGTCAGCTTGCGGGTCGTGAACGGCAAGCGCACGCCGTACGGCGCCTTGCTGACGAAGATGTGATCGTTGATCTCGAGCGTCGGGTACATCGAGCTCGACGGGACCTTGAACGCCTCGAGCACCACGACGCGCAGCGCGCATGCGAGCAGCACGGCGGTGATGATCGAGCCGAGGTACTCGAGGATCGCGGATGCCTCGCGCGGCGTGACCAGCTCGTCGACCAGCGCGTCGAGCGCCGGCAGCTCGTCGCGGACGCGCCGGGGATCTCGGGCCGCGAGCGCCGCGTCGACCCGGCGGACCTGCGCTTCGAGCTCGGCCGTGCGCTCGGCGTCGATCCGCCGGTGCGCGAGCTCGGTGCGCGCGGTCCGGGTCAGGAGCCTGGCTTCCTTGCGGACGCGCGAGTCGAGGCGGGCGGCGCGCACGGTCGCGGCCGATCATCGCACGCCGGGCGGCGTCCAGGCGAGCGGTCGTGAGCGCTCTGGTCACCGCCGGTAGAACGTCACGGTCGACGCCGTGTACAGCACGATCTCGTCGACGCCATCGCCGTCCAGGTCGCCGACCGCGAAGTCGATCGCCGTCCCGGCCGGCGTGCCCATCGGCCCGCTGGTCATCGCGGTCAGCGCCGCGCCGCCGACCTGCTCGGCGAGCGACACCTGGAAGATCCGCCGGCGGGCGCCCACGGTCATGTCCCAGATCAGATCGGTGTCGCCGTCCTGGTCCAGCCGGCCGCCGACGATCCGGCCGGGCGGGGCGGCGCTGTCGACCTCGGTGCGCTCGACCAGCTTGTACGAGCTGCCATCCGGCGCCAGCACGGCCTCGAACACCACGGTGCCCGACGCCTGCAGCCGCGTCCCGGCGAACCTCGACTCGACCGAGCCGCCGGCCGACACCGCGACGAAGCCCGAGCCGCCGAGCCGAGTGCCCGGCACGGAGATCGGCGAGGCGCCGAACAGCGTGAGCATCGGGTCGCCGCTCGCGCCGGCGATCATCGCGCCCTGATGCAGGTTGCCATCGACGTCGGTCACGCAGCCGCCCGAGTAGATCTCGCCCAGGACCGGTGGCTTGATGCGGACGCCGGCCACCGTGTAGAACGCCTCCTGCTGGGTGAGCGCGCCGAGCAGCGGGGCGCCGGTGGTGATCCCGACCACCGCGGCCGTGCCGCTGCAGCTCGGGATGTAGACGACGCTCTGCAGGTCGTCGGCGAACACCAGCGACGTGCCCGATCCCGACGCCCCGAGCTTGTACCAGTTGCCCATCTTGCCGTCGGCGGACGCGCTGATCACGTAGGTGTCCTCGTCGGCCGCGCTCGCGTCGTGGTCGACGAACACCGCGTACGCGTTGTCGGCCGGCAGCGCGATCGGGGCCGACGCCTGGTAGTGATCGGTCTGCCACGCGAGCTCGACGGCGTCGCGGTGGCCGGTGGTCGACGCCGCGGTCAGGCACACCAGCGTCGCCGGCTTGCCGGCGTGGCGCCGGACATCGCACGACGGATGCACGCCGGTCGTCACCGCGCCGTCGAGCGTGATCTGCAGCGCGCCGCTGAGGTCGAACGCGGTGATCAGCGGCAGCGGCGCGGTCGCCCACGGCACGCGGAGCCGCAGGCCCTCGGGGCCGGGCGTGCCGAGATCGTTGACGTGGATCTTGGTCTCGCCGCCCGAGGTCGGCAGGCCGTCCGACGGCGCCTGGACCGGCGCGCCGGCCGGGCCGGTCAGCTGCCACGACACCGTGCCGTCGAGCGCGGCGCCGCGGGCGTCGGTCATCGTGACCAGGATCGTGCGCTCGGCGAACGGCCGCTCGGCCTGGCCGGGGTCGATCGCGACCACCGCCGCCGGCACGGTGGTGATGGCGACGTGGGTGCCGCTCGCGATCTCGCCGAGCTCCTGGCAGCCGGCGGTGACGAACCGGTGCTGGGCGTCGTAGCCGCGGGCGACCAGCGCCTTGTCGCCGAGCCGGGTGACGTCGATCGATCCGCCGCCGGTGACGTCGACCTCATCGACGGTGATCGCCGCGAGCTCGGCCTCGGTCCGATCGCCGAACTCGAGCTGCGCGCAGGTGATGCCGCCGCCGGCGTACACGGTGATCGTCGTCTGGGTCACGCCGTACCCGTCGGGGTGCTGCACCGAGACCGACAGCGACGGGTCGCCACCGCACGCCGCGGCCGCGATCGCGGCGAGCAAGGACCAGCGCATCGCCCAGACCGTATCATTCATCACGCCCGCGTCCGAAGAACGCATCCCGGAGAAGACGCGGCGACCACCCCTGCGGGTTAAGCTGTGCGGGTGACTCTCGACCGGCGCACGGTGATCCAGGCCGGGCTCGCGACGAGTACGACCAAGGGTCGCACGGCGCCCCGGTCGTACACGCTTCAAGTCCTGGGCCATGGCGGGCAGGCGCTCGCGCTCGGCTCCCGGCCGGTGGTCGTCGGCGCGCACGCGTCGTGCGACCTGGTGCTGACCGATGCCCAGGTGTCGCGCCGCCACGCCGAGCTCGCGGTCGTGCCCGAGGGCATCCGGATCAAGGATCTGGGCTCGACCAACGGCACGTGGTGGCAGGGCACCAAGGTCGGCGAGGTCGTCGTGCCGTCGGGCGCGACCGTGCAGTTCGGCGCGACCCCGGTGCGGATCGCGGCGGCCGAGGCGATGTCGCTGCCGCCGAGCGAGAACGATCACTTCGGCGCGATGGCGGGCAAGAGCGTCGCGATGCGCGAGCTGTTCGCGGTGCTCGAGATGGCGGCGCCGTCGGACGCGACCGTGCTGGTCGAGGGCGAGTCGGGCACCGGCAAGGAGCTGGCGGCGCGCGCGGTCCACGAGGCGTCGAGCCGCGCCAAGGGGCCGTTCGTCGTCGTCGATTGCAGCGCGATCTCGGAGAGCCTGATCGACTCGCACCTGTTCGGCCACGTCCGCGGCGCGTTCACCGGGGCCGAGCGCGACCGCAAGGGCGCGTTCGTCGAGGCCAGCGGCGGCACGCTGTTCCTCGACGAGCTCGGCGAGCTGCCGCTGCCGGCCCAGGCCAAGCTGCTGCGCGCGCTCGAGGCGCAGACCGTGCAGCCGGTCGGCGCCGATCGGCCGGTGCAGGTCGACACCCGCGTCGTC
>DASWOO010000175.1:0-8198 GCA_036404335.1 Kofleriaceae bacterium | reverse complement strand
CCGGCGCGCCGCGGTGCACCGCCGCGATCAGCTTGCGCGCCTCGGCCAGCGTGGCGGCCGGCACCGCCGCGGCGAGGTCCTCCGGCGTCACCGCCTGCAGCGCGAGCATGCGCGTTGGTAGCACAGACTCAGCAGCGGGTGGACCCGTGGCAGTAGTGCTGGGCCTCGTGGGTCTCGCCCTGCTGCTCGCTCTGCTGCAGCAGCTGCGCGGCCACCGGCCGGAGCTCGTCGATGCCCGGCCCGGCCGCGCGCAGCACCTCGAGCAGATCGCGCCGGGCCGCGCGCGCATCGCCCATGCGCAGGTAGACCTGCGCGCGCTGGAACCTGGCCTGCACGTCGAGCGTGGTGCCAGGGCCGATCGCGCGACCGAGCGCGTCGATCGCCTGCGCGTTGGCCGCGCGCTCGACCGTGCCGCGCTCCGCGAGCGCCATGCCCGCCTCGAGCCACATCGCCTGGCGCTCGCCCGGCGCGACGCGCGACGCCCCGAGCATCGCCACCGCGACCGCCGGCTCGCCGTAGCCCCAGCGCCGGTACAGCTCGGCGAGCCGCGCGTACGCCGGCTGGTACGTCGGGTGTGTCACGATCGCCTGGCTCAGCGCGAGCGCCGCGCCGCGGCCGTCGTCGAGGTCCTCGTCGATCCGGCCGAGGTAGTAGTGCGCGCGCCACAGCCCCGGCGCCAGGGCGACGGCGCGCCGCAGCGCCTCGCGGGCCGCGCCGAGCGTCAGGGTCGACGGATCGAGCTCGACGTCCTCGGGCCGCCGGTGCTGCTGCACCGCGCCGGTGCCGCGCGCCCGGGCGACCTCGGCCTCGTAGCGCACGACGCCGTCCCACAGCTGGTACATCGCCACGTCCGGTCGCAGCTCGACCGCCTTGCCGATCGCGGCCGTCGCGTCCTGCCACCGGCTGCGCGCGATGTGCGCGCTGGCGATGCCGAACCACGCCCGGTGGTTGTACGGCCAGACCCGGAGCGACTCCTCGCAGCGCGCGATCGCGTCGTCGTAGCGCGCCTCGCGCAGCGCGCGGGTGCAGGCGTTCAGCGGATCGATCGACTTGTTGTACGTGATGTTGTCGATCAGCTCGCGCAGCGGCGGGCGGGTCTCGACGGTGATCGGCGGCAGCACCTCCTCGATGACCAGGCCCGAGGCTGCCGCCGCCTCGGCCGGCGCGGGCGCCACGCCGCGGTACACCAGCAGGCCGCGCAGGCTGCGCTCGCCGTGCGGCGAGGTCGTCGACCACACGCCGAGCACGGTGACGTAGTCGCCGACCGCCAGCGTGGGCACCGCCGGCCAGTGCGCGAGCTCGGCGCGCGACAGCGACTCGCGCTCGGGCCGCGCCGGGGCCCTGGGCACGTCGACCACCGTGATCGAGCCGTCGCGCGACGCCCCGCGCAGGTCGCCGAGGTAGAACTTCGGCTGCTCGCAGCGCCGCGGGTCCTCGTCGATCGCGTGGCGCAGCGCGGCCGGGCTGGCCGTGGGATCGCGCAGCGCCAGCACCGCCGCGCAGTCGTAGATCGCCGTCACGTAGCCCCTGACCCGGACCTCGGTGTCGAGCAACCGCCGGCCGCGGACCCGCAGCTCGCGCGGGGTGTGCACGCCCGGCTCCACGACCGGCAGCGCGAACGCCGGGACGGCCGGCAGCGCGACCGGCGGCTCGCTGGCTAGCTCGAGCGGTGGCCCCGCCAGCTCGTCGGGCACGAGCCGCGCGTTCGCCCGCGCGGAGCCCGCCAGCGCGGCCGCCAGGCCGAGCGCCACCCACGGTCGGTTCATGCCCATCCGTATACATGACGTCGATTCGCGGCTGGCGAACAGGCAAAACCGTCCGGGCGGTGGATTTTGCCGGATCTCGCCGATGCGCAGAGCATGCGCCAGCGGCTTTGCGATGGCCGCGCCGCACGCTAACCTTTGGATGTGGCTAAGGTTACGCCGACAAAGACATCAGCCCTGAAGCTTCGGCGCTCCAAGGCGGAGGCCAGCGAAGCCCCCCGTCGCACGGCGGCCAAGGCGCGCGTTCCGACGCGGCCGGCCAAGCCCGCGAAACCCGCACGCGCCCGCGCGCGCAAGCTGCCGCCCGAGCGCCAGCCGGTCATCCCGCTGCCGGTCCTGCCCGCGCCTGCCCCGGCCCCGGTCTACCAGGTCCGCAGCCCGAGCTACCCAGCGGTGATCCGGGTGTTCGCGACCGCGCAGGACCCCGACTTCGACGGCCCGTGGCAGGCGCGCACGCCCACGAGCTCGACCGGCTCGGCCGTCGTGATCGGCCCCGGCCTGCTGCTGACCGGCGCGCACGTCGTGGCCAACGCGACGTTCCTCCAGGTCCAGAAGCCATCGCAGCCCGACAAGGCGGTCGCCCGGGTCCGCGCCGTGTCGCACGACAGCGACCTGGCGCTGCTCGAGGTCGTCGAGCCCGCCGACTTCCTGGCCGACATCCAGCCCGCCGAGCTCGGGCCGATGCCGCAGCTGCGCGACGAGGTCGCCGTGGTCGGCTACCCGGTCGGCGGCGAGGAGATCTCGATCACCGAGGGCGTGGTGTCGCGCATCGAGGTCCAGCGCTACAGCCACTCGCAGCGCCACCTGCTCGCGGTCACCGTCGACGCGGCGATCAACGCCGGCAACAGCGGCGGGCCGGTGTTCGGCGGCACCAAGGTCGTCGGCATCGCGTTCCAGAAGCTGACCGGGGTCGACAACATCGGCGAGATGGTGCCGCCGCCGATCATCCGCGCGTTCCTCGACGGCGTCGCGGCTGGCCGCCGCTCCGAGATCCCGGCGCTCGGCATCACCACGCAGAACCTCGAGAACCCGCTGCTCCGCAAGCACCTCGGCCTGACCGAGACCGAGCGCGGCGTCGCGGTGCTCCACGTCGACTACAGCGGCAGCGCCGCCGGCAACCTCGAGCCGCGCGACGTGATCACCGCGATCGACGGCCTGCCGATCGCCAACAACGGCACCGTCCAGCACATGGGCACGACCCGCACCCGCTACGACGTCGTGCTCGGTCACCGCTACATCGGCGACGTCGTCGAGCTCCAGATCAAGCGCGGCGGCAAGCCCCGGACGATCCAGCTCGAGCTCAAGCCGTGGATGCCGCTGGTCCCGCGCGCGCGCTACGACCTGCCGCCGGCATACTTCGTCTACGGCGGTTTGGTGTTCCAGACCCTGACCCGCGATTACCTGACGACGTGGGACAAGTGGTGGAACAAGGCGCCCAAGGAGTTCCTCAACTACTACTACCTGGGCTACCGCTCGGCCGAGCAGCACGAGGTCGTGATCCTCACGCAGGTCCTCGCCGACGAGATCAACGTCGGCTACAGCCACCTCTACAACGAGGCGATTGCGACCCTGGACGGCAAGGTCCCGCGCGACATGCACGACTTCGTCGCCCGGCTCTCGGCGGCGCGCGGCGTGGTCGAGCTGACCACGACCTCGGGCGGCATGATCATGCTCGACGCCGAGGAGGTCCGCCGCGCGCAGCCGCGGATCCTCGAGCGCTACCGCATCCCGCGCGACCGCACCCCCGGCCTGCCCGGCGCGCACGAGCCGCGCTGACCCGGCCGCGCCTCAGGTCAGCTCGACGAGCAGGTCGCCGGTGTTGATCGCCTGGCCGGCGGCCTTGTGGATCGCCGAGACGGTGCCGCCGCGCTCGGCGGCGAGCTCGTTTTCCATCTTCATGGCCTCGAGGACGATGACCGGGGTGCCGGCGGCGACGACGTCGCCGACCGCGACCAGGACCTTGACGACCTTGCCGGCGATCGGCGCGCGCAGCGACTCGCCGGTGGCCTGGACGCGGACGCCGGCGGCCGAGGCCAGGCGCTTGCGCAGGGCGTCCTCGACCTGCAGCACGGCCTCGCTGTCGCCGGTCGAGGCGGCGATGCCGGTGCGGCGCTTGTCGAGGTCGACGACGTAGCTCCGGCCGGCGATCACCAGCGACCAGGTGCCGGGCCGGAGCGGCCGGGCGTCGACTTCGTGCTCTGCGCCGTCGATCGAGATCCGGAACTTGCCGTCTTGTCCAGGCCCATCCACCACGACCGCACGTTCGCGGCCCTAGGCGGTGACGATCAGCTCACGCTTCACCTGCCGCTTGTACCACCCCGCCGTGGTTTGCCACCAGCCGGCGGGGCATGCTATCCGCGAGCAACCCGTGCCGCGCTTGGTCGATGTTCTCTTGGAGCGACGCATCCTCGTTTGCGTCGGATCCGGCGGCGTGGGCAAGACCACGACCGCGGCCACGCTGGCCCTCGCCGCCGCCCGCCGCGGCAAGAAGACCCTGGTCCTGACGATCGACCCGGCGCGCCGCCTGGCCAACTCGCTCGGCCTCGAGGCGCTGGGCCACCAGGTCCAGCAGGTCGATCCCGCCCTGGTCCACCGCGGCGCGCCGAGCCAGACCGGCCAGCTGTGGGCGATGATGCTCGATCAGAAGCAGGCGTTCGACGAGGTCGTCGCCGACCACGCCAAGGACCCGGCCGCGGTCCAGCGCATCCTGGCCAACCCGGTGTATGCGCAGATCTCGGGCTCGCTCGCCGGGTCGCAGGAGTACGCGGCGATGGCCAAGCTGCACGACTTCGACAAGACCGGCGCGTACGACTTGATCGTCGTCGACACGCCGCCGACCGCCAACGCGCTCGACTTCCTCGACGCCCCGCGCAAGCTGTCCGAGGCGATCGACTCGCCGGCGATCGAGTGGTTCCGCAAGCTCAAGGGCGAGAGCGGCTCGCGCTGGTCGCTGGTCGGCAAGAGCGGCTCGTTCGTGCTCAAGCGCCTGGCCAAGTTCGTCGGCAGCAAGTTCATCGACGACATCAGCGTGTTCTTCACCGAGTTCCACGACATCCTCGGCGGCTTTCGCCAGCGCGCCGAGGAGACCTTCTCGCTGCTGCGCCAGCCCAAGGTCGGCTTCGTCCTGGTCGCCAGCCCCGAGTCGATGGCGGTGCGCGAGGCGCTAGCGTTCCACGCCCGACTGGCCTCCGCCGGCATGCCGTTCGTCGGCTTCGTCGTCAACAAGGTCCACCAGTCGCGCCCCCTCGCCGGCGCCACGCCCAAGGCGATCGAGGACGCGCTGGCCGCCAGCCCCGCGGTCGCCGCCCTGCAGCTGTCCGGCACGACCCGCAGCATGGCCGCCCAGGCCCTGCTCGCCGCGCACGCCGAGATCGAGACCCTCGCCCAGGCCGACCAGCGCGCCGTCGATTCGATGCGCCAGGCCGGCGGCGCCTCCGCCCTCCTGGTGCAAGTCCCGCTGCAGCGCGACGACGTCCACGACGTCGACCGCCTGGTCGCCCTCGAGCGCTTCCTGCTCGGCGAATAGCCCGTCAGCGCTTCGGCTTGGCCGCCCACAGCTCGGTCGCCAGGGCGTCGGCGGACCAGGCGGGGGCGCCGAGCACGATGACCAGCGAGGCGTGGCGGCGCTCGACCCAGCTGAGCTTGCCGTCGAGGCCGAGCAAGCGGAGGCGGGTCGGGGTGCGCTCGACGGTGGCGCCGACCACGGCGTCGGCCAGGGCCTTGCCGGCGGCCTCGGCGGCCTCGACGGCGTCGGCCTCGGTGTCCCACTCGCTGCGGGCGATGCCGACCGCCTGCGACGGCCGGTGCTCGCTCGGCCGGGCTACGACGATCATCCGGTCGCCGCCCCAGCCGGCGGCAGCCTGGGCCGCCAGGCGCGGGTCGACGCCGTGGCTGCGCAGCCACAGCGTGTAGCCGAGCTCGCCCCACACCGTGCGATCGACGATCGCGAACCCGGGCAGCGCGGCGGGGGCGTCGAGCGCGACCGGCACCGGCCGGTCGTCGGCGAGGTAGCGCTCGACGTGCAGGATCTGCTCGGTCGAGCGCGGCGGCCGGGCGAACACGGCGTCGATCCGCGACCACGGCTGGCGGCGGCGCAGCGCTGCGACGAAGCCGAACCCGGCGCGATACGGAAACAGCATCGCCTCGCGGATCGCGAGCGGCGCGCGGTCGATCGCCTCGTCGCCGGCGCCCGGCGCCGACATCCCCCGGGCGATCGCCTCGACCAGCCTGGGCGTCCAGGTCACCGGCTTGCCGGCCCGGTTGGCGAGCACCTCGAACATCAGCACGACGCCGTCGCCCTCGACCAGCGCGCGCCGCGCCAGCGCCGCGTCATCGTCGCCGTCCTCGAGGTCCTCGAACTTGTGCAGATCGAAGCGCTGGTCCTGCAGCCCGTGGTCGAGCTCGTGGGCCAGCACCATCTCGGCCCAGCCCGGGTCGTCGCCCGCCGACCTCGAGATCGTCAGCTTCTTGCTCTCGGTGTCGTAGTAGCCGGCGATCTGCTCGGTCATCAGCTCGATCAGCAGCGCGGGATAGGCGATGCCCGGCGGGATCATCCCCCAGCGCTCGAGCCCGAAGCCCTCGGCCGCGGTCTGGGTCGCGGCCTTGTCCTCGGCCGCGGCCTTGGTCAGCCGCGCGCGCAGCTCGTCGCGATCGACGACGTCGTTGGCGATCGCGCGCGTGAGCGGCAACCCGCGGACCCGCGACACCTCGCGCGCCACCGCGTCGATCCGGCCGAGCAGCGCCTGCAGCGCGTCGCCGTCGGCGCGCGCCGGACCGCACAGCACCGCGCTCGCGACGCCGAGCCACGCGATCAGCCGGCGCGCCATCACCCGATCGTACACGACGCTCCGCGGTGCGCTACCCCGACGCGCACAACGCGGCCCACGTCGACGGACCGATCGCGCCGTCGACCGTCAGCTGGCGCGCGGCCTGGAACGCGCGGATCGCCGAGGCCAGCGCGTCGACGCTCGTGCCGTTGGGGAACCCGGTGGCCGCCAGCTTGCCGCGCACCCACGCCGTGCGCGGGTCCGAAGCCGACGCCACGTAGCTGAGGAACACGTTGAGATCGGCGGTGCCGTATTCATTCGCCTTGTACGCCAGGCCCGGGACCTCGATCGCGTCGCCCTGGAACTGCTCGATGAACGCGCCCGGCGAGCCGGCCTCGCGCCACGGCCGCGGCAGCGCCGTCTGATCGACGTGCGGCACCTGCTCGAGGCGCGGCGGGTTGAGCCGCTTCCACGGATAGCTGACCTTGAGCCACAGCGGGCACCCGCCGCAGAGCTCCGACGCCGGATCGCCGAGCGTCTGCCACACGTCCGCGCTCGTGTAGATCATCACGGTCCGGTAGCGCGCCCGCAGCGCCGTGACCGCGGCCTCGACCCGGGCGAGCACCTGCGCCGGCGGCGCCGTGATGCTCTCGACATCGAGCGCGACCGGCAGGTCCCCGGCGCCGGCCTCGCCGTACACCTCGCTCAACCGCGCGACCTGCGCCTCGATCGCCGTGGCCCAGCTGAGGAACATGTAGGGCGCGACCCGCAGGCCCGCCGCCCGCGCCGCCGCCTGATCGCGCGCCCAGAACGTGTCGGTCTCGATCACGCCGTGCGCGGTGTACGCCGCGCGAATGAACGCGAACCGCGCGCCCCACGCGTACATCGCCGCGAAGTCCGGCGGCAGGTTCCCGTCCACCGATGCGTAGTCCACCCCGAGGATCATCGCGCCTGAAAATACCGCGATTCGCGCGTGGCTAGCGTGCTGCCCTTCACCATCGCGATCTGCATGCTAGGGTCCGCGCCCGATGTGGGCCGAGCTGCAGACAGCGCTGACCAGCGGACAGGTCGTGATCGCGCATGGCGCGACCGCGGGCTGGTCGGCGTGGCTGGCGGCGCAGCTGCCGGCGCTCGGGGCCGGCGACGGGGCCGTCGTCGTGGTCGCGGCGGATGATCAGGCGGCGCGGCGGCTCGAGGCGGATATCCGGTTCTTCCGTGGCGGGGCGCACGATCCGGCGGCGGTGCTCGACGAGATCGCGATGCTGCCCGGGATCGATGTCTCGCCGTACGCGGACCTGTCGCCGGACCGCGGCTGCATCGTCGAGCGGATGGCGACGCTGTACCGGCTGACCCGGCCGGAGCTGCGGCCGCGGATCGTGGTGACCTCGGCCGAGGCGCTGGTCCGGCGGACGATGGCGCCGGGCGAGCTGGCGTCGCGCGGCACGACGCTGCGCAAGGGCGGCACGATCGATCGCGACGAGCTAGCGGCGCTGCTGGTCGCCGGTGGCTGGGCGCGGACGCCGGTGGTCGACGAGCCCGGCACGTTCGCCGTGCGCGGCGGGGTGATCGACGTGTTCGCGCCGCTCGCGCCGCACCCGGTGCGGATCGAGCTGTTCGGCGACGAGATCGACTCGCTGCGCTGGTTCGAGGCCGAGTCGCAGCGGACCCT